>CAZKTR010000054.1:0-13487 GCA_964555525.1 uncultured Pirellulaceae bacterium | reverse complement strand
TTTTCCGCATGTAGTCAAATAACCCCAAGCAAACCGCGCGGGTGAACTCTTCTTCTTTCACGTCCGGGCCTGCCAGCCAAGACACCGGTTCAACGTCGGGATGTTGCAGCTCAACAGGCGGGATCTCAAAATCCACATGGATCACATCGCTTTCGTCCCCGTCGATCTCAGGCTGAAACGAACCCGTTTTGGCGCGGTTCATTCGCGTTAAATTGATGTCGACAACGAACGTGGTGACCATCGTCGGTTGATAGGACAATCGCGGGCCGATCGCAACCATCTGTCCGCCGGTTGCGATCATTGCATCTCCGTCAAAGATCGCTCGTCCTGATTCATTGCCGACAAGGTTGGCGTAAACGTAAGTTACATTGAACGCTCGGCTGCCTTCGAGCACGAATCGTTGCCGGACTTCGTGCTTGCCGAAAGCAAAATGGCTGGCGCTAGGGTTCAAAATAATGTCGGTGCCTTTAGCGGCAAGTTGCCCGCCCGGCCGGCTGCCTACCCATGCGTCTTCACAAATCTCGAAACCAATTCGGACTCCGCCAACTTCGAACAGGATATCACCGATCGGATATTCGACGCCGTTAAGTTCGACTTCTCCTTGCACACCACTGGGCCAAGCTTTGAACCATCGCGGTTCGTAGTGGATGCCATCGCCGGCGAGGTGTTGTTTGGCGACGAATCCTGCGATCTTGCCGTTGACCAGTAGCGCGGCGGTATTAAAAATCCCGCCGGCGTAACTGATAGGTAGTCCCACCGAGACTGCGATGTCTTGGGTGGCGGGCAAAATTTCAAACAGTAGGTCGATCGCTGCCTGTTGCACGCCGGTAGAATGAAAGGCGTCTTCGCAACCGTAGCCAGTGATGCAAAGTTCTGGCAAGCACAGCACTGAAACGTTTTGTGACTTTGCCGTTTCAATCGCTTGAAGGATGTTGTCTCGGTTTTGGTTCCAGTCCAATGGTGTTTGATTCAGAACGCCGGCGGCGACTTTGACAAGTTTCATATTCGTTGCTTTCAGTACCCAAGAACTTTGTAAATCAGACAAGCTTGATTGCGGGGCGGTTGTTCACCCAATCTGCCTAACCCGATTTTAACCGATACAACGTGGCCGATAATGCCAATGGGTATTGAGAAAGCGAATTGTTTGGATCACAATCGAGGATAACGTTTGGTCGACGTTGCAACTTTAACCAGTGAAAGCATTGATGTCCGATAGCGGTGAATACTACCGAATTACTTGCCGATTCTGCGATACCATTCTTACGGTAACGGAGGAGCAGGCCGGGACAGAAGTTAAATGCCCGGATTGTTTTTCGATGTTGGAAGTCGGGAAGTTAACGAAAAAGCGGAAAAGTAAACCGATCGGGCGAGGTGGAAGAAGCCACAAGCCAGCAGGGGCGGGGGGGCCTGGGGACTCTCAGGGCGGTGACGAATTGAAGCTGAGCGAAACGTTTGAGCGGCCTCCGATTTCTCCGCTGTTTGGTTTGGAGGCGTCCGAGGAGGACCTGCTGGCGCCGCGGAAAAGAAAATCCGATGATGAGGCGGATGCCGATCAGGGATTTGAAGTGGAAGCTCCATCGTCCAAAGCTAAATCTTCGCAGCCCAAAAAGGCGCCATCGGCCAAGCCCAAGTCCGTAGCAGCACCCCCCAGTGATCACGATCAAGATCTGGGGCTTGATATGGACGACCCGCTACCGGTGGATGACGTGTTGTCATTGGAGGCGATTGGAACTTTGGTTCCTGATTCTGAGCCAGGCAATGATGAAGTTGTCGCAGCCGAACCGCGAGCGGGTTCGAAGGATACGCCGCAAAAGAAGAAACGCTCCCGACGTGAATCCGCCGCGCCACCGAAATCAGAAGTTCGCCGTCCAGATTTTAAACCGGCGAACCTGTTCATGGCGACGGTTGGGATGTTGTCTGATGTGCGAGTGTTGGGCGGGAGTGCGGTTGCTGTTTTTATCATGTTGATTGGTGGGTTTTCTAGTGAAGCGATTTTCCCTGCTGGCGGCGATAGTGGGGCGTTGACGATTACGGAGTCAATGTACAAGTACTTTATGAGTTTCTTGTTTGGTTGCGTGCCGTACTACATCGGGTTGTTGGGGTTGTGGACGGTGGCCGGATTCGTGTTTCGTGATGGGGTTCAAGGGCATTCGAAATTTCAAGGCTGGACGTCTGGTGGACAAGCTAGTTTTTGGCCAACATTTTTATTGTTCGGTTTTAGCTTTTTTATTGCCGGGCTTCCGGGGGCCATTGTTTCGGTACTGATCATTCCGTTGCGAATGATGATCGCGCCGTTATTTTTAATTTCAGCCTGGTTCAACGGCTCGCCTTGGCAAATCATTAGCGCCGATTGGTATCATGTGGTCAACAAAAACAAGTCGCAGTGGATCACGGTCTATTCCTGTTTTGCGGCGTTGGCTTTGGCAGGCTTGGTGGTAGGGGCCGTGTTTTGGACGCGGACTTATTCTGATCTGCTGGCGGTCGATTTGATTTTGACCGCAATCGGGATTGGCATGAATACCGTGATCACGTTGGTGTTTGCTGCGATTGCAGGGTGGCATGCCGGAGCGGTGATTGAGAGCATCGAGCAAAACGGTTGAATGGATAGGGACGCGAAAGAGCTTCGAAGAAAAAGCATCCTGGTGAATCCGCTTACATTAGTAACGAAAACGAAACAACTTTTTACTTTTAAACGACTACGAGCAAAACAGTGTCCGACGAATCAAAGCCAAACGAACCCTCTTCTGCCCTTGAGCCGAGCGCGTCACCAAGACTCAAGCGGCGGCGGGTGCAACAGTTGAGTAGCGAACTGGGGCGTGTGGCCGGGAGTGTTGTTGGTTGTGGGATGATCGGTTGGGCTTGTTATAACTTGGTCGCGAATATTCGTTTTTTAAGCGCCACCAAAGCGGATGGGCTTAGTGTTGGTTTGGCCGTTGGTGTATTGGCGGTGTTTTGTTTGGTGCCGTTTGCGGTGGGGATTTGGTTGGTTACTAAGTCGATGAAGTGATTCCGTCTGACGTAGCTCCTACGTGTCAGCCAGAAAATTGAGCCGCCGGGCGATAGCCTACGGTTTTCACCACGATAAGCCGAAAACCGTGGGCTATCGCCCGGCGGCTGGCGCATAGAAAAACTGGCCAAAAGAGAGCCCCGCACAAGAGTACCCCGCTTAGAGCTGCGCCATATTTCAGGCCTGACCCGGTTCACGGCTCCCCCTCGCGAGGCTCACTTTTGACCAGTCAAATACTGGCAGTGAAAACTGCAAGGCGGGCAGTTTACACCAAAGCTCGTTGATGAGTCAAACGCTATTGGAATTAGGCTGGGGACTGGAGGCTGGAGACCGGAGGGCGCTGTAGGCACCGGCCCCGGATTCAAGCCTCCGGCCTCAAGTCTCCGGCCTCCAGCCTAACCTTAGCCCCGCCGGAGATTGCAAAGTGGTCGGACAAAAAGAACTCGATACCGTCAAAGTTTAACGGCTGGTTGTGGACTTTGACGTTATCCACCGTGACGGCATCGTTGTGGAAATATCGAGTGAAATAGCAAGAAAAGGCTTTTGCACTGGCTTTACTGGAGTGTTGGTTGCGGCGGCTGTCCCAGGTCGGGGCAGGGGGGCGCTCCCCTAGTAACCCCATTTCAAAGATCGCGGCTTCCTCGGCGATTCGGGTATTGGTGTCTCCCACGATCAGCAACGAGTCTGTCGGGCAAACGTTGAAAAGCGTTCTCAATTGCATCAATCGCTGTCCAGCTCCGCCACGAGTCGATTCGAGATGGACGTTTGCGATCGACAAAGAAAGTTTTGGGAAAACGCACACGACCGCAAACCGGCCGACGGCTCGGCAGACCATTCCTTCGAATAGCTCTTTTTTCACGATCGTAGCGATTGTGCCGCTGTGGCTGGTTGTATTCGCAGGAGCCAGCTCATGAGTTTCGACGAATGGCACCATCGCTGGAAGTTCCTGAAAGCAAACAATATCGATATTTTCTTCCAGCACTCGCTGTCGGATCAACGCCTCGGTCTGGTCGACTCGCCAGCCACTGGGGGCCTCTTGTGAGGTATTCATCATGTTCAGATTCCACGATAAAAACCGAATTACACGTTCATCCTCCATGGACTTTAATTTCCTTTATCGAGCAATTTAAAACGTCACAGGTATGACATCGTGGCCTGTCTTGCTGACTTTCCGGCAGACATCTGATGAATGTTCGAGCAAAAGGTCAATCGCGATGTAAACTAGATCGACAGTTTGAAATTATAATGAACCTAAATGGTCAAAATCCCCTACAATATCAAGTCTGTATTGTGGCCGGAAAATGATCGGTCAAACAAGTATTTGAACACACTCAAGCCCGTTTAACATTCACATTCCTTTTTTCCGAATTGTTTTGGTCTAAAAAGCATGCGATTTTCCTTCGGTCAATCTCAAACGCAAAAGCAAACCCAGACGATGGCTCCGCGAATGATCCAGTCGATGGAGATTTTGCAGATGGCCCAGGCTGCGTTGGAAGAAAAAATCGAAACGGAGTTGATCGAGAACCCGGCGCTTGAGCGAGTGGTGGAAAACCAGCCTTCCGAAGAAGAGCCCAAGAATAAACTCGATGGCGAAAAAGAAAAGAAAGACGTCGAGCAGAAAGAGCTGATCGTTGAAGAGGGCTCAGGCGGCGAGGACGATTTTGAGCGGTTGCTGAATCTTGACAACGACATTCCAGATCACTTTGACGGTAATCGTCCGTCGTCCAATCGCGTCCAAGAATCGATGGACAAGCGGCACGATTTTATTGCCAATATTGTCGACGACAGTGGCTCGTTGCAAACCTATTTGCTAAATCAGTTGCACGATTTGGACCTTGAGCCCAAGCTGATGAAAATGTGCGAACGAATCATCTCGTCTTTGTCGGCGCAAGACGGCGGCTACCTAAAGATTTCGCTTTCGGATTTGCTACCACTGGACGCCACCCCTGAGGATAGTGATCGAGTCGAAGAGGCTTTGGCGCACGTTCAAAGTCTTGACCCCAAAGGCATTGGGGCTCGTGATTTGGTCGAGTGCTTGTTGTTGCAGTTGTCGCCAAAATTAAAGTACGTCCAAAACGTGCGCAAGCTGATTGTCGATCACTTGGATGATTTACATCACAATCGTTTGCCGGCGATCGAAAAAGCAACCGGCATGAGCCTGGACGAGATTGAAGAGGCGTGGGACGAACTAAAGACGCTTGATCCGCGGCCAGCTCGCCGGTTCTTTGATGATTTTGTCCCCAAGGTCAACCCAGATATGTGGTTGGAAAAAGACGGTGACAAGTACATCGTGAAGATGGAGGAAGGGCCGGCGCGGAATTTACATATCAGCAATTATTACCGCAAGCGTTTAGCAAATGGGCAGGCAACGGCCGAAGAAAAAGAATTCATCAAGCGGAAGATCGCTTCCGCTCAGTGGCTGATCGAATCGATTGAACAACGCCGCAGTACAGTTTTACGAGTTGCCCAAGAAGTGGTGACCTACCAACAAGATTTCTTTGATATCGGTCCCGAGGCGATCAAGCCGCTGAAAATGGAACAGATCGCCGAGAAAGTTGGTGTGGCCGTGACGACGATCAGCCGCGCTGTTGGTGATAAGTACATGGAGACGCATCGCGGTATCTTGCCGCTGAGAATGTTCTTTGTGCACGGCACGACAAAAGACGATGGCGAAGAGATCGCTTGGGGCAAGATCGGCATTGAGCTTAAGAAGCTTGTCGACGCCGAAGACAAAGCCAAGCCGTTGAGCGATGAAGAGCTGATGAAACGTCTGGGAGCAAAGGGGTTCCCTGTGGCTCGACGTACGATCGCCAAGTATCGTGAAAAACTTGGGATCCCGAGTTCGCGTCGCCGTAAGGACTGGTCGAAAAAGAAGTAAGCGATACCAGTTCTTTCTTACATTCTAGGTAAACTCGGGGCTCGGTTTCTTTTTTTCTGAACGCCCCACTCCAAACGGTTACAATCCGTTTAGCAGTCCAGCAGTAGAGTGTCGCTGGGGTTTCTAAGGCGATCATCATCGCAAAATCAATGTAGGGCAATATGTACGTTTTTTTGAGAAACAAGTTTTGGCAATTAACTTTCGCCGTTGCAGTGACGTTGTTGGGATCGCCGCTCGTTTTAACTGCTCAAGATACCTCGCCGGCTAACGATATGTCTTGGCCGACGTTTCTTGGTCCCAATCAGGATGGCAAGTCAAGCCAAAAGGACATTCTAAAAGACTGGTCCGACGGCAAACTAAAACTACTGTGGCAATATGAAACCGGCAAAGGCTACTGCATTGGCTCGGTCGCCGATGGCAAGTTCTATCACTTCGGCTTGTACGAGGACCAAACGCGACTAACTTGCTTGGACTGCACCTCTGGAGTCGCTGACTGGACGTTCAAATACAAATCGAAATACGACGATTTATACGGGTTCGATGCAGGGCCGCGAGCCACTCCGATCGTCGACGGGAATCACGTCTACATCTACGGGGTCGAGGGGCAGTTGCACTGCTTGGACAAAACCAACGGCGAAGTGGTTTGGAAAAAAGATTTGAACAAGCAGTTTGGAGTGATCCAAAACTTTTTTGGAGTTGCCAGTTCGCCTACGATTTTTGAAGACCTAATCATCGTGATGGTCGGTGGTAGTCCTGAAGAATCTAAAAAGGTCGCACCGGGGCGTTTGAATCAAGTCAAACCCAATGGCTCGGGAGTCGTCGCGTTCGACAAACTGACCGGTGAAGTGCGGTATCAAACCGTCAATGACTTGGCGAGCTACGCTTCGTTGCGTATTGCGAACATCAATGGCAAACCAACTTTGTTGGCTTGGATGCGAGAATCACTGTATGGCGTGGAACCACGTTCGGGCAAAGAGCTGTTTTCGTTTTACTGGCGGGCAAGAATTCTTGAGAGCGTGAACGCTGCGACACCGGTTGCGATCGGCAAAGATAAAATTTTACTGTCGGAGTGTTACGAGCGTGGGGCGGTTTTGCTGCAGGTCGAACCTGGCAACACAGAATCCAAGATCATCTGGAGTGACAAAGACGCCGGTCGCAACCCTACATTGCGTTCACACTGGCATACTCCGATCGTGATTGGTGACTACGCTTTTGGTTGCAACGGTCAAAAGACAGCGACGGCTGACTTGCGCTGCTTCAATTGGAAAACCGGCAAGGTTCAATGGAAGTACGACGATCTTTCGCGAGCGTCAATCACTTGGGTCGACGATCACTTCGTGGTGTTGGGCGAGCAAGGTGAGTTGTTGTTGATCAAAGCCAATCCGGAAAAGATTGAAATCGTGACTCGTTACGAACCCGGCGATGGAGAGAACCAAATCAAATTCAAGCATCCCTGCTGGGCGGCTCCGGTGATTTCCGACGGTAAGTTGTTTGTTCGCGGCCGCGATAAACTAGCTTGCTTTCAGCTGGCCGAGTAGGTTGGGTTAACGAGAATAGCCAAGGTTTGATAATCCTTTCGTTGTGCGCGAAAATGCTTTGGCACGGACAGTTGCTTCGGCTTTCTGCCCGTCGTAAGATATGACCTTACTTTGTGATCCGACGACGGCACCTGCCTGCGATTGTCGGGTTTAAAAGCTGACGAACAATATCAATGATTTCCTGAGCAAGGCTTAGCTTTATGAACCGATACTTAACTTATTTGCTGCCATTACTGCTGTTGAGTTTCTGCGTTCCCGCGGTCGGTCAACGATTAAAACCTGAGACGCTTGAAACCCGCGTGGAAAAGGCGGAAGTGGTTTTCGTTGGAACTCTGCAAGATGTTGTCGATCAAGGTGATGACTGGACGTTCGCCAACCTGAAAGTTGATAAAGCCATCAAAGGGGTCAGACCTGGGGCACTCGTCAAAGTCATTTGGCGGCCCAAGCTGAGTCGCTATACCGCCCAAGACAAACAAAAAGGATTTGCTGTTCTGCAGCGCAAATATAAAGATCGGTATTGGCTCCGTAATGATACGTTTGAGTCCCCAGACCTTGCCGAAGAATTCTTAGACGAACAACCGTCCGCGCAGAAACAACAGCAAGAAATACCTACCACCCTAGCGATCTCTGGTGTGTTTAAAGATCACATGGTCTTACAGCGAGAAACCGAAGCGGTGATTTGGGGCACTGGGGTTCCCGGTAAGAAAGTCAGTGTCATGGGAACTTGGGACAACAAGGTTTATCGAGTTTCTTCGGACAAAGATGGTAAATGGCAGACGAAAATGAAAACACCTAAAGCAGGTGGCCCTTACCAGGTTCACGTCGGCGACGGAAAGAAAGAAATTACTCTTAACGACGTACTGTTGGGCGACGTTTGGATTTGTGGTGGTCAATCGAATATGCAATGGAAGATGCGAGGCTTTGGTGTTAACCATTGGAAAGAAGATGTCCAAAAAGCTAAACTGCCAATGATACGTCTGTGCGACGTGCCACAAGTTTTGGGACTCGAGGAACAGGACAATGTTTCGGCCTCTTGGAAAGTTTGTTCGCCCAATTCTGTCATGACTTTCAGTGCCGTCGGATACTTCTTTGGCTCGCGTTTGCACAAAGAGTTAAACGTACCGATCGGATTGATATCTACCAATTGGGGTGGTTCGTCGGCGGAGGCATGGACGAGCGAGGAAGTGCTTCGCAAACAGTTTCCAGAGTTCAAATCAGCCTTTGCCAAGTACCCGGGGCAGTTGCAAGAAGGCGGCGCAACCTATCGAGGTAAAAACAAACCAAGGTGGTTGAATCAACGCAGTCCGTCGGCTTGCTACAACAGTATGATCAAACCGTTGCTGCCGTTTTCGTGCCGTGGTGTGATTTGGTATCAAGGCGAATCGAACGTCAAAGCACCTGAGCAATATCAAACCTTGTTTCCGGCAATGATTCAAGATTGGCGAGATCGCTGGGGGCAAGGCGATTTACCGTTCTACTTCGTGCAGATCGCGCCGTTCCACTACAAGACCAACCCGATGAGCGCCGCTTTTCTTCGTGAAGCTCAGGGCATGGCGTTGTCACTACCCAACACGGGGATGGTGGTGACCATGGACATTGGCGATCCGACAAACATTCACCCGAAAGTAAAAAAGCCAGTATCCGAGAGATTAGCGTTATTGGCTTTGAAGCACACTTACGGCAAGTCTGAACTTATCGCCTCGGGACCGGTTTACAGCGAGCAGAAGATTAAGGGAAAAAAAATTCGGCTTAGCTTTACCGAGATCGGTGGAGGGTTGGCCAGTCGCGATGGCGAGCCGCTGACTCACTTTACGATCGCTGGCAGCAATGGCAAGTTCGTGCCTGCGAATGCTGAAATCGATGGTGATACGATTGTTGTTCAGAGCCCACAGATTTCCAAACCCAAAGCCGTTCGTTTTGGGTGGGGCAGTGCCGACATGCCGAACTTGATGAACAAAGAAGGCTTGCCTGCATCGTCGTTCCGAACGGATAATTATCCGATCAAGTAGTCTCATCCACTACGTAAGATGCTTATCGACCGCCAGTCGGACAGCTGGCCCGCAAGTTGCGACGGTCAAAGTTTCCGCTTATCATTTGAGCGGTCACCCGTTGGCTCGTTAGTTATTTTCTCCCGATCTTCAAAACGAAAACCCTATCATGATTGATACCACGCAAGTCAAAGAACGGCGGAAGTTGCAGTTCGATACCATCGACGATTGCCTGCAGGAACTCGGCCGGCTTGAGCAAGCGGAGCGACAGGGAAATCTGAAGACGCTTGGCAATTGGACGGCTGGCCAGAACCTGAGTCACGTTGCAGCGTGGATCGAATACGGCTGGGAAGGGTATCCGATGGACGAACCGCCGCCGGAAGTTGGTGTGGCGATGCGAGCCATGCTGGGCAGCATTTTGGAAAACGGTATGGACGCGGGGATGATGCTTCCTGAAGTCGAGGGTGGCACCTTTGGTGCGGAGAAGATGGAGACGTTGGCGGCAGTTGATCGACTTCGGACGGCGTTGGACCGGCTAAAGTCAGGAGAAGTGGCAACGCACGATAGTCCTGCCTTTGGAGAAATGTCTCACGAGCAACGAGTTAAACTGAATCTTCGTCATGCGGAGCTTCACCTTGGCTTTCTCGACGTGCCTGCTTGATCCATCCGAAGTGAGCGGTGGAACGTGCATCGTGGTAGCTGGGCTCGCCAGAGTTCAGGGGCCTTACGGTGCCGCTTCCCGAAGTCTGGCGACTCCGGCTACGGATTAAGTTGTTGGCTTCCAACCGCCGAACATTTGCTTGAGTACCAACTGTGGGAAAACCCAAGCGTCTTTGGCGTAGCGTTTGACTAAGCGTTTTGGTTGGCTGCACATCCGATGTAGCCACTCGACGCCGCCGCGTTGCATCCACACCGGAGCACGCTTTTGTTCGCCAGCCAAGAAGTCGATCGTAGCGCCGACGCACAACGCAGCTTTCGCGTTGATTTGTTGATAGTTTTTGCTGACCCAGACTTCTTGTTTGGGTGCACCGAGCCCAATGATTACTACGTCCGGACGGCATAGCGCGATGCGGCCGAGCAGGTAGTTGTTTTCTTCAGGATCATTTTCGAAACCAAACGGAGGGCTATACACTCCCACGGTTTCTACGTTGGGCCATTGTTCTTTCATGTTGGCGGCAGCAACCGCTCCTACGCCTGGCATTGCTCCTAACAAAAACACCTTCAGTTTCCCTGAAGCATGGTCTTGATTGAAACTGTCAAACAAAGCTGGCACTAGCTCGGATCCTGCAACGCGTTCAGGCAAAGGTATCCGCAATAAACGCGATGCCCATACGATCGGATGACCATCAGCCAACACCATGTGAGCTTTCTGGTACGCGTTAACCAACGAATCGTTCTCTTGCAGTTGCACGGCGTGATCTACGTTAGGAGTCACAACGTAGCGGCACTCATCAATGGTGTCGTCGCCTTCGATCCAGTCTCGTAGTCGGTTGACGGCTTCTGGCATTCGAATGGCATCGATGTCGATACCGAATAGACGCTGTTTGTTTTTCATTGGGTCAAATTGGTTGGATTATTTTGTTGACCAGAGTGGCTCAGAAACGCCACATCGATTGTTATATTTTTTAAAACGTAGGTTAACGTTCGTGGTCAAGCACTGATTCAGCGTGAATTGCCGGTCTCAAATTTCTTGTTGGCGAAATCCGTAACGATCGTGCGTATTGTAACGATTCTGGTTTTGATGAATTGAATGCGCTAACGGTAGCCCAGCAAAATTACCAGCGATTTATTTGCTTCGTGCCGCTTGTGACCAACACTATCGGTGAACCCTCGAATTCCCACGTCCCTGCCACGGACCACCTTTACTTAGCTACTTTGGCCGATTCATGCCCAACTGGAAAACTTCACTGATTCAGGCGTATCGTCTCTGCACAACGCCTTACCGGCAGTTTCGCTGGTTCAATATGGCCAGAAAGGAACGGGTTCCAGCGATTGTTTTGTTTTATCATCGCGTTGCTGACGACCATCCTAACGACTGGACAATGAGTCGTAAGGATTTCAAACAACAAATCGACTGGATGCAAGCCAACTTCGATATCGTTAGCTTGGAAGAGGCCCAACACCGAATCATGAGTAGCGGCAACGACCGCCCTACGCTTTCGATTACTTTCGATGATGGCTATGCAGAAAACTGCGAGTTCGCATTGCCACTGTTGATCGAACGTCGTATTCCTGCGACTTATTTTGTTACAACTCATCATACTTTCAATCAAAAGCCATTCCCTCACGACGTTAAGCTTGGCTGCCCTTTACCTGCCAACACGATCGAGTCCTTGCTGGCGATCGACCGAGCTGGAATCGAAATTGGTGCTCACACCAGGACCCACGCGGATTTGGGAAGTATCACTGACGAACGCGTGCTCGTGGACGAGGTCGTTGCGGCGACCATTGAGCTAGAAGAAGTGCTTCAACGTAGAGTTAGATACTTTGCGTTTCCCTTTGGGCAAGTTGCTAACTTGAACTCCAAAGTTTTTGGCATGCTCCGTGAGATAGGTTTCTTGGGAGTTTGCTCTGCCTACGGTGGCTGGAATGAAGTCGGTGACGACCCGTTTCACCTGCAACGCCTCCACGGGGATCCCAACTTCGAACGGATGAAAAACTGGCTCACTTATGACCCTCGCATTCAGCGTGTGCCACGATATGTCCCTAGTGGCGAAGCATTTGACAAAGAACTGCTGCAAGCAACCGTTCAAGCAGCCAACGAACGAGCCAAGCAGTCACCAGTTACGCTTCCCTTCCCCATTGCGGCGCCAACTCCGCAAACCCCGACTGCCTCACAGTAGTTTGCAAACGAGCCTGCTGACACTTCAATTTTCCCATCGCCCTCTTTTCACCGCCTGTACTAAGAGACTCTTCATGTCTTCAAATTCAAAACGAAATGCTTCCAACAAATCAACCTTTGGTCGCCCACTAAGAGTCATGTTTTTGTTGACCAGTATGCCTATCGGTGGTGCTGAAACGTTATTGGTAAACTTGGTTCGGCGTTTTGATCCCAATCGGATCTCACCTCTAATTGGTTGCCTGAAAGAAAAGGACGTGCTGGGAGTCGAACTTGAAAATGAGATTCCTGTTTATGAAAACTTGATTCATCACAAATACGATTTCGCGGTTGCCGGACGACTACGGAAGTTGTTCAAAAAAGAAAACGTTGACGCGGTAATTACCGTCGGCGCGGGTGATAAAATGTTCTGGGGCCGACTGGGAGCTCGCCGAGCATCGGTGCCTGTGATTCTATCGGCCTTGCATTCAACAGGCTGGCCCGATGGCGTTGGTCGTTTGAACCGATTGTTAACCGGCATCACCGATGGTTTCATCGCCGTGGCTAAACAACATGCTCGATATCAGGTTGAACAAGAGAAGTTTCCAGAGCACAAAGTGTTTTTGATTCCAAATGGAATCGATACCGATCGCTTTACCTTTGACACCGAATCGCGTGATCAGTGGCGACAGAAAGTTGGCATTCCTGCTGACGCGCCAACCGTTGGTATTGTTGCAGCATTGCGCCCCGAAAAGAACCACGACCTATTTCTTCGTGCTGCTAAACTAACGCTCGCGAAAAAATCAACTGCACACTTCGTCATCGCGGGCGACGGCCCTGAGCGTAGTCGACTTGAGTCACTGGCGAAGACGCTGAATCTCGAGTCCAACGTCCATTTCATTGGCTCGACTCAGGATATTCCTGGTGTGTTGTCGATGATGGATGTTTTTTCATTGACCTCGCACAACGAAGCCAGTCCTGTGTCGATCATGGAAGCGTTATCTTGCCAGCGACCGGTTGTTTCAACCGATGTAGGATCGATTGACGAGTCAGTGCTTGAAGACAAAACCGGATACTTAGTGTTGCCGGGCGACGCCGACAAACTCGCCGAGCGTTGGACTCAGTTGCTGAGCGACGAAGCGCTTCGTAACCGTCTGGGCGAAGCCGGTCGCGAGCACGTGATCGAAAACTGCTCGTTGCAGAGCATGACCAATGGCTATACTCATTTGATTGAGACTACGTTTGCATTGAAAACCAA
>CAZKTR010000053.1:0-13575 GCA_964555525.1 uncultured Pirellulaceae bacterium | reverse complement strand
CCAACGATGTTGCTGTCGGTGACGAACGTATTCAAAAGGGTTTGGCATTTGTCGAATCCCATGTCCAACCCGACGGCGGCATCTACAAAAAAGGCAGCAACCTGCGGAACTACGAGACCAGCGTGGCGATTATGTGCTTCGTGCGGGCTCGTGATGCCTTTAAGAAAGCTGGTGCTTCGGCCGAACAGTCCGAAAAATACGACGTTACGATCGAAAGAGCGGCGGGATTCCTGAAAGGCCTGCAATGGGACGAAGGCGAAAACCACGGTCCAGAAAGTGACTTCTATGGCGGTCAAGGCTACGGCAATCACCAGCGCCCCGACCTGTCGAACCTACAGTTCTTTTTGGACGCGTTGAAAGCCTCCGGCGAACCCGCCGACAGCGAAGCAGTAAAGAAGGCACTGATTTTTGCATCGCGTTGCCAGAACTTGCCGTCAGAACACAATGACTTAGACTTCGCCAAGAATATCGCTCCCGGCGAAGAAGGCGGAATGATCTACACACCCGCCGGTGGTGGTGAAACAAAAGTTGAACCCGCTAAAGGCCCAGCTAAAGCTGGGGCAACGAAGACTAAAGGCGACGAAAGCGTCGATAACCCCGACGATGTGCCGCAAGGCGGTTTGCGTAGTTACGCTTCGATGACTTACGCGGGCCTGAAGAGCTTTTTATACGCGGGAGTTTCCAAAGACGACCAGCGAGTACGGGCGGCGATGACTTGGATCAGTAAACACTATGATCTCGAGTCCAACCCCGGTTTAGGCCAGCAAGGTTTGTTTTATTACTATCATGTATTCGGCAAAACCATGAAAGCGATGGGCGAAAACGAAATCACCGACGCCGCTGGCATGAAGCACGATTGGCGAAAAGACCTGACCGCTCAGCTAGCCAAACGGCAAAAAGCCGACGGCTCATGGACCAACGCCGAAAACTCAGCTCGCTGGTACGAAGGCGATCCGAACCTCGTGACCGCATATTCGCTGCTGGCGTTGAGTTACTGCAAGTAGTGGCGTGCAAAGCCCGGCTGTTAGCTGGGCTCGCCAGAGTTCAGGAGCACTGGCAATTCGCCCGAAGACATCGGCTACGTAGCTGGGCTCGCCAGAGGCCAGCGCTTATTAGCCGTTTTGGCGATAGCCACGGTTTCGTTGCGCATCAACCGTGGCTATCGCCAAAACGGCTCACGTCGTGAAAATCTCGGCGAATTAGCGATTTGCCTGCAGATCTGTTGGCTTTCAGCCGAAAACGCTTATTCGATTGCCACATTTTGGGTTGACATTCGCCACTTGATCGGGCAAACTTCTCGATTCTCGAAAACACGAAAAAGCAGTAGAAAAATGAAAATCAAAACAGGCGACATGGTCACCGTGATTAGCGGCGGCGATAAAGGCAAAAACGGCAAAGTTCTAACCGTTGACCACGAAAAAGGAACGCTTGTCGTTGAGGGCGTTCAATTCACCTTCCGCCACATCAAACCAAGCCAAAAAAACCCCGAAGGCGGACGCCTGCGTAAAGAATCTCCGATTCGCGCAAGCAAGGTGATGGCCCTCTGTCCTAAGACCAACAAGCCAACTCGAATTGGCTACCGGTACCTAGACGATGGTTCAAAAGAGCGTTTTGCTCGTATCAGTGGGACATCATTGGGCGAAGTTGCTCCACCAAAAGCTGCTTACGCGAAAAAGTAGTACGTAGCTGGTTGGAGTGGCCTTCACTTAGAGGCAGTTTTTTAGAAGCACACCCAACCGATGACACACAGAAAGCCTGGTTTGATGCCGGGCTTTTTTAGTGCGCCCCATGCCCCAGCAATCAGGTTGGAATTATCCACCTCGTGAATTTTGGGCACAGGCGGTAGAATTTCCGCAAGTAATATTTTTCAAAGCAAGGCCGTAAAGTAACCGTGAACATCAAACCAATCGCTCCGCTAAAAGACGCTCGTACAAAGACAGTCGCCACCGTTGGCCCAGCTTGCGGCTCCCCGGAAAAGCTCATGCAACTATTGCAAGCCGGAGTAGATGTGTTCCGGATCAACATGGCTCATGGATCTCGTGAATCCCACACCCAAGCCGTCAAGGACATTCGCCAAGCATCCGAGGATTCTGGTTTGCCAGCTGGCATCTTGGTTGACTTAGCCGGTCCAAAAATTCGCTTAGGCCAGCTAACTCAAAACCCTTTGGTTCTAGAAAACAACCAAACCGTTCGCATGATTCGCGGGCTCGAAGCCTACAAAGACGACGAGCTAACTTGTAATTACGAACCGCTAATTGACGAAGTCGCCGTTGGTGACGATATCGTACTGGCCGACGGCATCAGCCGGATTCAAGTTATGGAAAAGTCAGAGCACCAACTAATTTGTACGGTCCTCGACGGTGGTCCGTTGCGTTCGCGACAAGGCGTTAACCTACCCGGAACCAAACTGTCCGTGCCTGCTCTTGGCGAAGTTGATATCGACAATGCGAAGTGGGCCGCCAGTATGGGCGTAGAGTTCGTAAGTTTAAGTTTTGTGCGCAACGCAGACGAAGTCAATCAACTGAAAACACTACTGCAAAGTCACGGTTCAGGCGCGATGGTGGTTTCAAAGATCGAAAAAGCCGAAGCCCTTGAGCGTTTGGAAGAAATCGTGATGGCCACCGACGCCGTGATGGTTGCTCGAGGTGACTTGGGCGTTGAGATCCCGATCGAACAAACCCCGCTGGCCCAAAAGCGAATCATTAAGCTTTGCCTGAAGCACCGCAAGCCCGTCATCGTGGCGACTCAAATGCTTGAGAGCATGCACACGTCAAAGCAACCCACTCGAGCCGAAGTCACCGACGTGGCGAACGCGATTCTCGATGGTGCTGATGCCTGTATGCTCTCCGGCGAAACCGCGATCGGTGACTACCCCGTCGAAGCGGTGATGATGATGAACCGCATCATGAACGAAGCCGAGCAAGAGTTTATTGGCCAAGTGCCCAAAGTGACCGCTTACGATCCGGCAGCTAACGACTGGGATCAAGCCAGCTCGGTATTGTTTGGTGCGGCTCATACTGCCAAGCGGATGGACTCTAAAATGGTGATGCTGGTCAGTCACCATCCAACCACCGCGTTGCACAAGTCAAAACAACGCGACTATATCCCAACGGTTTGTGTCACCGACAGCACCGAGACGTACCGACGGATGAGTCTGTTCTGGGGCGTTAAGCCTGTCTTGATCGAAACCGCGATCGAAGAAACCAAGCTACGAACCTTCGGTAACCAGTGGATCCGAAACAACACCGAACTGGAAACAGGCGATTCGTTTGTCATTGTCTCTGACACGGAAGTTTTACCCGGCGTGCAAATGTTGGTGATGTGCTGCGAAGTCCAATAAGCCCGTCGGCTTTCGCCGAAAAGGTGGCGACAGTTGCCTCCGGCCAGTCCGAGCGCTGGCGTAGAATTGAGTTTAACGACGAGCCGGCAGGCGACGGCGGCAGCGCCAATCTCAGTAACACCGGCCCCATTCGTCCGTGGTCAAGAAATTGATCATGCACTGCCCGTTGAGCATAGCCGCCCCAATCAACAAACCTTAGCGACCCTATGAGTTGTCCGTTTTCGGCTAAGGCACCCGCCCGTCTGGTCGCAACGACTACGAAAGAGATCCTAGCGGAAGATCTTTTTCTGTTTTTTGGTAACCTCAATTGTCGATGATCGAGGTGCATGGATGTATGCGTTGTTGCCCACGGAGGGATGATCTTGGACTCCTAATGGAGGATCGTTCCGTGCCTATCGAAAATTTTGGTTCATTAATCGCAATTGGCTTCCTGACCGTCTGGATGATGGTCGGTCAATTTTCTTTTGTCAAAAGCTGACAACCCTAGCTCCCCTCAAACGACTCGCTAAGTGTTAATAGCGTACACCAGCGAACATGTTGCAGGTTGAGTTGACATGCCGAGTGTGAGATCGCACTAAATTCGGCGTTTACTTAACGGATTTACCCAACATCCCCTCCAGCAAAAGGGGCAATTAAAAGGCAGAGGCTCCAAGAACCACTGAGGATTCTTGGAGCCTCATGGCCGTTTTTCAAACGTTGGTGTATCCTAGACAGCGATGAACGACCCTCTGACACAAATGAAACCCAACCAAACGCCACCCGACTGGGAATCGTGGGAGATCTCTCCACAGGAGGCGCCCAGAATATTTTACACCAAACCACGGCGAAAGATGTTGCCGTTGGTTCTGTTCTTGTTGACTTGCCTTTCGACTTTCTGGGTGGGCGTTTGCCAGTGGACTCCCAACTTGATCGAACCCCTGTGGAACGTCGTCTGGTCCGGTTCGCTGCTACATATACGTGAACTGCTGCTGGCCAATTGGTCATCAGGTTTGATCTACATGATTTGTGTGCTGACGATTTTGTTGCTGCACGAATTTGGTCATTTCTTTGCCACGATTTATTATCGAGTACCGGCGTCGTTCCCGTACTTCTTGCCGTTTCCATTCAATCCGCTAGGGACGCTGGGAGCTGTGATTGGGATGCAAGGCAATGCAGCCGATCGCAAACAAATTTTTGACATCGGGATTGCAGGCCCACTGGCTGGTCTAGTGGCTGCCGTTCCGATTGCGTTTTATGGTGTCAGCCAATTGGATTTGACAGGACAAGATTACGGCGGACTGGGGTTTCGCCTGCCGCTACTGTTAGACTGGTTTGCAAAATACACTCAAGTACCAGGCTATCAAACCGGCGACATCGTCTACTTAAATCACCTTAACCCTTGGTTCGTAGCGGGCTGGGTTGGCATGTTGGTAACCGGTCTGAACATGATGCCTGTCGGACAACTCGACGGCGGCCACGTGACGTATACGATGTTTGGAAAAGCCGCTCACGTAATCGCTCAATTGGCCATCGTTGCCGCGATCGCCTACATGGTTTACCACCTGAACTTCATGCTGGGCTTGATGGTTATCTTAGTATTGTTGATGGGGCCCAAACACCCGCCAACATTAGATGACTCGGTGCCGCTGGGAGCCTTCCGTTATGCGTTGGGCTTGGTGTCGCTTTCGATTCCATTCCTTTGTTTTCCCCCGAGAGTTTTCGAGATCTTTGCCAACTAGGCCGCAACGAAGTTGCGTCGTTGCGAATCACAGGCGACAATACTTGTTTATTATTTTGAATTTTCGACAGACTGATTTTTTTTGACGAGGCGAATATCCATGGCTAAACCAGCTTTTCATTCAAGTATCGAAGGCGCACAACACAGTCCCAAAGGACTCGACGGATTCTTGGCGATGGCCCAGTCAGCGGGAGCCGGTGGAGCCCAACCCTCCAACTACATGTTGGAAGCTTCCGAAGACGGATCCCAATTAAAGTCCGCCAAAGAAGTCAAAGACGCTTTCGAGAAATACGGTTTGAAACTGGACGGCATCTCCGCTCACTGCCCTTTCTGGGTCCACACGAGTGCTTGGACCGGCACCAAGAGCGGTCACCCGTTCATCCACGGCCCCAACCAAAACAAATCGCCGTCGGAGCTTGAACAGTGGTACGAAGACTACTGCTTAAGAATCATGGATCTGGCCGCCGAATTGAACATCAAGATCCTACCGATGTTTTGGGGAGTTGCCTTCGGTTGGGAATTGGCGACGGGATACCCCTGGGGATTCTGGGCTGGCAATGGCTTTGATTTGATGAAAGAAGGCCAAGAGCGCTTCGTCGAAAAAACCGCCAAGATCCGCGCACACGCCAACAGCCTAGGCATCTACTTGGCTCACGAAATTCACCCTGGCACTGCTGCAATGTGTGCCGACGAATTCAACATGTTGGTCGATATCTGCGACGGCGACAAATGCCTTGGCGTCAATGCGGATCCTTCTCACTGTTGGGAAGGCGAGCACTGGGAAGAGCGTTTCTTAAAGGTGGCCGATCGAGTTTACGGCTGCCACGTCAAGAACTTCACGATCCACAAAGGCCAACCGCTCCGAAAGATGGAAAACGATTGGCACCAGCGAGCGATGCAGTTCACGGACTTGGGTACCGGCGATTTAAACCTGACTCGCTACACGGAAGTCATGATGCGTATCGGCTACCATCGTCGCTATTGCGAAATCATGGGCACCGAAACGGCTCCGCTTGTCGTCGAAGCAGAATCAAACTATCGCGACGGTGACGCAACCAGCACCGACGGAATTCAATGGGTGCAAAACAACCTTTGCTTCCCCGTTGCCGAAGGTTCATTCGAAGACAACATGGGCGCGTAGATGGCGCCGGTGCTTCCGGCCTACGTACGTAGCCGTTGTCGCCAGACTTCGGGCGAATTGCCAGTGCTCCTGAACTCTGGCGAGTCCAGCTACGTGTTGCCTGCCGGCTCGTCGTTAAACTCGCCCGACGCCTTCGATCGCGTTAGCGACCATGCAAGCATGATCATCCGTTAGCCCCGAGATGTAATCGAGGATTTCGTGGAGCCACCACGAATACGGTTGCTGAGCATGTTCTTGCAAGTAATCGACTGGCCAAGCCAACTCTAAACACCGGCGAGCGATAAAAGGGATCTCACCGAGATCCTGCTTGGCCGCGTAGGCTCGCGTTGCTTTCGCGAGGGCCTTTAAGATGCTGCCGAGGATTTTATAAGCTCCGATTTCGACTCGGATCTTCTTCTCGGTAGAAAAAATCATTCGATTGGTCACCTTAACGTCCGCGAGCGCTCCCTTCAAAACCTCTGAAACACCAGCTTTCAAATCTGCCTCTCGTTGTCCCCGCATGATCGCATCAAAGTTAGCAACGAACACCGACCAAAACTGCTCCAACAAATGCGTAACCACCGCCGCTCTTAGCTGAGACAAAGCCATGGTCGAATGTTTCTCGGTGGCCGTTTCTCCCAGCAACTTCACATACAATTCGGTCGCCTGAGCAACCGAAAGGATCTTCATTTCAACGGCGTCTTCAATATCGATTACACGATAGCAAATATCGTCGGCCGCTTCAGACAAAAATGACATCGGATGCCGACAAAATTGTTCCCCGTCCCACAGTCCCATCTCACCAAACACCGTCGCGGCGATCTCACGTTCGCTCGAAAAGAAATTGTATTTCTTTTGCTCTAGTGCTCGGCCGTCAGAAGAATCCCAAGGGTACTTCACCATCGCCCCTAGCGTCGTGTAGGTCGCTCGAATGTAACCCGCGGACGGCACGTCCGCTCTCGCGGCCAAGCGAAAACCTTGGGCATTGCCTTCAAAAATCTGCACATCGTTTTTGAGGCCCTGATCTCCCCAGTCATCGGAGAACACTTCAGCCACGTGGCGGTCGGACCACTCGCGAATCGAGAACTCACCAGCGTGCCCAAACGGCGGGTTGCCGATGTCATGGACCAAGCAAGCGGCCATCAACGAATGGGTCAAATCGTCAGTCGTTTGCGGGCATTGCCGACTGGTCTGCCGACAGTCTCCACTGCAGCGACATGGCAACTCATTCCGCTGGTGCAGGAACTTCGCCAAGCGACGAGCAAAGGAGCGTCCAAGGCTGGCGACTTCCAGCGAGTGCGTGAGGCGGTTGTGAATGTGGGCATTCATCTCCATTGGGTGAACTTGCGTTTTCTTACCCAATCGACGAAACGCTTTCGAATAGATCACTCGATCGTAGTCGGCCTCGAACGGAGACCGATCTTGAGCAGCGTCATCGGTTTCCTTTGAGTTAGTTTCACGTTTTGGCGACGTCGAGAATCGCTGGTCGCAAATCAACAGGCTCCAGTCGAGCTGCATCTGAGGTTCCTTGGCAAAAGCAGGTTTTGATTCAGCGAGAATCCTAACTTTAAACCGGTTGCGAGTGTAGGTGGGTGGCGACAGTTGCCTCCGGCGCCTCCGGCCTGTCTACGCGCCGGCCGAGCAACTAAGCTTCACATTTCCAACCATCCCAATTTTCAAATGGCTTTCCACCCGTTCTACCGACGGTTCGCGAAGACCGGCTGAAAGTGGTAGAAGCACCGTCGCCGCCAACCACCCTCTGGCGAGGGTAGCTACATTGCTATCGCTGATAGATCGGAAGAAATCCGTTATCCAACTGCATCATGATCAAATTCATCGCCGTCGAATACGCATCGCCAACCGACTTACTCTTCCACGATCCGTTGGCCTGTTGTTCGTTGACCAAACGCTTGTACAGCTTGTCTCGATAAGGCTCCCATTCGGTGGCGCCCTGTCGATACACAACTTGCGAATAGTACAGGTAGGTGTAGTGCCAGTGCCCATAACTACGTTCGTTCAGTTTGTGCAATCGAGCTTTACAATAATCCCACATCGGCGGAATCTTATCGCTTTTGTAATCTCCCGCATTGTAAAGCGCCGCCAACGCCGCGGCAGTAATCGCCGGCCGCGAAGAACCACGAGACTTAAAACTGTAGGAAATTCCGCCATCACTATTCTGGCAGTCGTAGATATATTTAATCGCCGATTCGATCGCTTCCTTCGGCACTGCCAAACCCGCATTGCGGCAACCTCGCAAACCTTGAACTTGAGTGATCGTGGTCGAGCCCTCGTCAAACGTACTGCTTTTAGAACTAACGTATCCCCAACCTCCAGCTTTCGTCTGAGCATTTACGCTAAAGTCAATCGCGCGTTTGAGCGCCTCGATCAATTCAGTGCGGCGGTCGACGTCTTCTTCTTCACCCAAGACTTGTGACAAAAACAGCATCGAAAAGCCGTGTCCGTAAGTGTAACGTGAGTCGCGTTTGGGGTCACCAACCAAGCCGTTGGCTTGAGCCCTTGAAAGCAAGTAGTCGACCGTCAAACGTATTTGCTTCGCGTAGGGCCCTTGCGTAGTGGTCGAGCCTGAGCAGATCAATGCTGTACCGGCTAAAGCAGACACGGCGACCGGATAAGACTTATTGGCCCAACCTCCAGATCGCGACTGCTGTTTGACCAACCAACCGAGCCCTTTCTTGGTGGCTGCACTCCAACGCGTTTTGTCTACTGGAATGGTTGCCGGAGCAGTAGACGCGTCTGCCACGTTGCTTCCAATCGCAACCAACGCTGCACCACCGACCAGCAAACGCGCGGCCTGACGGCGAGAAATATTGGCCGAAGAGTCAGAGGAAGTTTCGATTCGCTTGGCTGGTCTTACAGGATTCATAAACTCGCTCGCTTCGAGGCTGACGTTTTATTTTCGAAATCAACTGGCAACGAAGACACACGTTTTTTTACCACGTGTCACAACGTTATCCGAGCCAATAAGTGTACCAAATGTATTGCTGAACAAGGATGGCGACCAACAAAAACCCAACACCAACCAATCCTTCCAGACAGCAAAACTAACCGCCTGTTAGACTTGCTCACGTAGGGTCAGAAAACTAAGCACCCCAAGAGTCAATGAAGACACGATAAACACAATATCTGTAAGCAAGCTCGCATACTTAAAGGGAGCCGTTTGCTCCATCCCTGCCAACCCTAACCCTAGGTCCAACAAAAAGAATATCAGCACGACGACAGAGATCGTTAGCGCAACGTAACAGAGCCCTTTTTGCACAGTTATAATTCCTAATATTTCCGCAATCCGGCTTCGGACTGCTTAGCAGCTTAAAGTTGAGATTTATAAATAGATTCGAGCCACGGCGCGTACCATCGCCCCAAACCAATGGTCAAATAGTATAATTCGGCATCGGGCAATGTCACGACGGGTGACCAGCGATCTTACGCCACTATCGTCATTCAAGCAGGATCTGGCTCGTTGGTGATCCATATTTTCCGCTTATATTGCTTTTGCAGTTAATTTTTGATCAACCACCACTTCAGAAAACTTGAAATTTTCGTTTCAGAAGACCCTACAACGTCCATTTAAAACTCCTTAAACGATCATGTTCGGTAATTTGATCACCTGAACAGCGATACTCACACACCTTTCACGACCTCTAAACTGAGTACAAAAATGAGAGCCGCCGTCTACACTGGATCTTTTGACCCTATCACCCTTGGGCACTTAAACGTGATTGAACGCGGCAGCCGCCTAGTCGACCGTTTGATTATTGGGATCGGCATCAACAGTGAAAAACAAGGGCTGTTCCAACCCGCCGAGCGACTCGAGCTGGTACAGCGAGTGATCCAACACCTAGGCAATGTAGAAGTCAAAACCTTCGAGGGCTTGGCCGTCGAGTTTGTGCGTAGTTGCGACGCGCGAGTCATGCTGCGCGGCGTTCGCCCGCTCACCGACATCGCAGCCGAGTTCACCATGATGATGGCCAACCGCCAATTGAACGATGACTTGGAAACAGTTTTCCTGATGGCAGATGGAGACTACTCACACGTGTCCAGCTCATTGATCAAACAGATCACGCCGCTGGCCGACGACGATCAGCTTGGCAAGTTTGTCCCTCGAGCAATTATCCCCGACCTGCGAAAACGACTCCCCGCTGCAAGTTAGCAATTTTTGCTGGCAAGCTCAAAGCCAGCATAAACTGCGGTGACGCATCTGGCATTGCACTGCAAACTACTTTTTTGCTAGCAAGGGGTTGTGAGTACGCAAAACAAAAACGCGCAGATATCGCCTGCACCTCGTTCGTTAAAACGACTGGGGGTGTTTTGCTGCGTGCTGTTGATGGTTACCTGCGGTTGCGAGCCTTTTCGGCAATCGCAAAACACTTACCACCCACCAGTACTTGCTGCCAGCCGATTGGCCCCCGACGCGGTTGGTTTGGAAATCGGTATCGCTCGAATCGACACCGACCAAAAAGAAGCGATCAAACGTTTTTGGCGGGACTTGGATCAACAAGAGCTGTCTTTAGAGACCCGCCAGAAACTTGACAAGCACGGTTTAAAAGCCGCCGTGATGTCTCAACAGCCGCCATCGGACTTTGGAGACTTGGTCAACCCACGAGAAGTCGTCTTGGAAGAATTGGATGGATTTCAAAAGCAGCTATATTTGCGCGGACACCTAAAAGCAACCGAACGAATGTTAACCCACAGCCAAATCTCAACTCGCCAAGGCCAACCACATCCCATTCAGACTTCGGTGCTCCACCCGTCGCTCAGCTGGACCGTTGAAACTCCAGCGCCCCTCAACAGTCAAGCAAACCATGCGAAAGCGTCTGGCAACAACGTTCGCGGCGTACTGGCGATTCGAACCTACCCGCAGGGTGACGGTTCGGTCAACGTGGTCGTTGAACCGCAAGTACACCACGGTAGAGTCACCCAACGCTATGGAGCGACAGCCAATGGCTTCCAATTCGATCAGCAACAAACGGTCTCGGTCCTCGAACCGCTGGAATTTGACGTGTCCTTGCGTGCAGGCGAGACGCTGGTTATCGGGCCGACCGCCGAGGTGGCTCAGCTGGGGCATTTGTTTTTTGGCGAGATCGATTCGAACCAAGACGATAGCTTGACGACAGCGGCCGACCAATTGCTGGCCGAAGCTGCATTGGCGACCGAAGCAAAACCTGAACGAGACCAACAAGATCGTCTACCGGAACTGGACATCGATGAAAGCAAGTTTGATTCGATCGTAGATAAGCTAGACATTAACGCGATTGACGAATCAATGAGAGACTCACTGGGAATCGGCGCGGCAGTTCGTGAAAAGCCCAAGCCAATGCATCGCTTGTTGATGATTCGCGTCATACAAACGCAACTGGACGACCTTTTCGACCAACAATTAAAAGTCGATCCACTGTCAACCAGCCGCGAGTTTTAACGGTCCATCTGGTTTTGTTGTGGGTCTGGCGGCTTCTTCAGAAGTTTTAAGAGGCGATCGGGTGCCATGCTTCACGGCTTTGAGGTGAAGAGTTTTTACTGAGTGTTCGCATGCTTACGCGTTGGATGTGTTTTTGGAGAAGTCCCGTGAGCATGTTTTTTGAGGGAACGTTCTAGAATTTATCCATTTCCGATCGCGTAAACATGGCACCCTACGCTTCTCCGCACATGATTTTTTCGATCGCTGCTAGGTCAGCAGCCGAAGGTGTCGGCGGCGTCCCTACCAAACCAAAGCACTCTTGTACTGAAATACTACTGAAGCCTTCTTGCAGCATCTCCAAGCTATCAGTGGTCATCATCGCTGGATGCCGATATCCACAAGCACGACACAACTGCAAGATCTCTTTACGCAGCGTGAGAATGTAATTCGCCAGCCGCGCCGATTTATCGGTCGGGTCCAACCCACGCATCAACCACTTATTCTGAGTCGCCACGCCGGTCGGGCATTTACCAGTTTGACAAATCTGAGCCTGAATACAACCGATCGCCAACATGGCTTCGCGCGCGATGCAAATCATGTCCACCCCCATCGCCATCGCCAACAACGACTCTTCGGGAAAGCCAAGTTTGCCGCTGCCCATAAAGACAATCTTTTCGTGCAAACCCTTTTCCGAAAACTCTCGATAGACGCGATTAAAACCTAGCTTAAACGGCAACGACACATGATCCGAAAACGTTAACGGAGCTGCGCCAGTCCCGCCCTCGCCACCATCGACCGCGATGTAATCGACGCCCCGCTGGCCAGATTCCATCAGCTGAGCCAGCTCAGTCCAAAAATCCATTTGCCCGACAGCGGACTTAATCCCGATCGGCGTCCCTCCACTCACGTCTGCCAAACGCTCAACAAAATCCAACAGCTCGTCCGCGTTGGAAAACTCAACATGCGCTGCGGGGCTCAAGCAATCCTTACCCATGGGCACGCTACGAATTTTGGAGATCTCAGCGGTGATCTTTTTTGAAGGCAGCACCCCGCCCCGCCCCGGCTTCGCCCCCTGAGAAAGCTTCACTTCCACCGCCCGGACGTCAAACTTCTCGCACGTTTCTGCAAACAATTTTTCATTGAAACGACCGTTGTCCAGGCGAGCCCCATAGTAGCCAGTGCCTAACTGCCAAATCAGCCCCGCTCCATGGTCGTGATACTGCGACACGCCTCCTTCACCGGTGTTGTGCAAGCAATCGGAAATCTTACAACCGCGATTGATCGCTTCGACTGCCGCAGCGCTCAGCGATCCGTAACTCATCGCAGAAATGTTGATAATCGAATTTGGGCGAAACGCCTTCTTTCGATCGCGATGCTGACCCAGTACCTTTGCAACCGGGATCGAGTAATTTGGATCATAGCACGCGTCGTCTGGCTGAGGGTCGAGAATCGGAAAAGTGGCTTGTTTGATGATCAAGTAGCCATTGGCGTTTTCAAGATCATTGTCGGTACCAAAGCCAAAGTAGTTGTTGCTTTTATCAGCCGATCGATAGATCCAGTCGCGCTGGTCACGGTTAAACGGACGTTCTTCATTGTTGTTGGCAACAATGTACTGCCGCAGCTTGGGCCCTAGCTCTTGCAACACATGTCGACCATGACCAACCACCGGGTAGTTTCGCTTAATCGGGTCACTGGTTTGCAACAAATCGTGAATCGCCACAGCAATAATGATGAAAGCCAGAATGCCCAAACCTATCAACCAAAACATATCGGTATTCTTTCAAATGTCATGTGTTACAAAACCCTCCGCTCAAAGCGATCTAAGTTTACCAAAACCTATCAAACGACCACAACCGACAGGAACACTCCAAAGGGTAAATCAGTTTTTGAAGCTGAGTGTATTAGTAGCCCAACTCGTAGCTGGACTCGCCAGAGTTCAGGAGGCCTTGGCAATTCGCCCGAAGTCTGGCGACAACGGCTACGTA
>CAZKTR010000052.1:0-13583 GCA_964555525.1 uncultured Pirellulaceae bacterium | reverse complement strand
GATTGGGAGTAGGCTTCCAAACGATTCTATTGTTGACAATTTTTGCACCCTCGGGAGCTTCTTTCAGTTCAAAGGTCGCTTGGCTGTTTAACTTTGGATTGGACAAGCCGAGCGGAATGTCAAACTGTTCGCCAACTTTAGCCGAGTGCGCTAGTGGACTGTCGATCATCACAAACGGCAAAAGCGAGATCCCAACCTTTTTTAGATTAACGATATAGCAATAATTGCCTCCGCCAGCGATTGCGTAATATTTGTCCGCAAATCCAACCAGCACATCCGTTTTGGAAAACGATATCCTTTTCCGACCCGCCCTGTATTTTGTGGAAACCACCTTGTATTTTTTCGAGTCCGAAAATTTTGAGATAATAAGCTTGGTGGAAGTGAAGGCAGCTACCAAATCAAGATCTGGATGAATGGCGACGGGAGCTCCGTTAAATCTCTTATTCGATTTTGGATCCGTTAAGGCATAGAGTTTTTTTCCGACGGTCCAGAAACGATTGCCTGGACCGGCTTGAACTTGACCGTCCATGTAGAATTTTTCTTTGTCGGCAAACGTGCATTCCGTTTCATTTACGGACATCAACTGGGCGTACCTGCTTGAGCCTGTTCGTCGCTGATCGGCAACAACCCACTTGCCGTCGGCAGACATTTCGATGGAGGTCGGTTTCGTGGCCTTCCATTGCTGGGTCTTTACGCGATTGAGCACTTTCAAAGTGTTGACGTCGGCTTGAAACACCTCAGCATTCCCACTGGTGTCGGTGACACCGTAGACGATTCCGTTGTCAACTTTCGAACAAAACAGCCCATAGGGACCGTTGCCAGACAACGTGATCTTTCCGGCCACTTGGTTCGAATCTAAGTCAACCACTGAAAGGCATGAGGCCTTTTCGCACGCGACAATCAAGCGGTTGCCTTTGACAATCATCTCGGTCGGTTCGGCTTCAACATCGAACGTGCGTTGTTCTTTGCCAGTCAGATCATATTCGACCACCGCGTTAGTAGATTTTACTGTGGCAAAGATCCGGCCTGATTCGTGGAGAGCCCAACTAGACGTGTCCTCATGCCCTTCGATTTTTGCGACAGAGTCCTGCGCGTTTAAGGGTTGGTTTTGGAAACTCAGAATCAATACCAAGGATGCCAAAACATTGAAAATGGATGCTCTAGTGTTGATGATGGCTTGCATAGTTTCACCACGAATCGAATGCTTGAATTGGAATAAGAGTCAGTAAGAAAGGGGCTATTTTTGAACTTTTTCGAGAATCAAATCGAGGGTGGCTTCCATTCGACGCATCCGTTTTTCCAGTACGTCAATTCGAGCCGAAGTGTTGCCGTTGCTTTTGCCGACAGGGTTGTTTCTCGCATTTTCCTGCCGTTCTTTCATTTCCATTCGTTTGGCAAATTGCTCTTTTCGAGCCGCTTCTTGCTTGGCCTCTCTCTCGGCTTTGATTTTTTCAACAGCAGCTTTATCCCCATGCACGACAACGTAAAACGACATGCGATCTTCTTGGGACTCTTCGTCGGTGACTGTCAAATAGATTGGAAGCGTAAATGGTGTTTTCCCAGCAGGTAGCGGCTTACCAAATTTATCCTCGTAATCCTTGCCCGAAAGCGGTTTACCGTTGCTGTATGGATCGCGCAATCGTGCCAACGATCCACCAGCAGCGATTCTTTTCAAGTAACTCTCCCAAAGCTTTGGGGTGTCGACCGTTACTGTTCCAGATGCCGAGTCAATTTCGATTCCTTCGTATTCGACTGCAAACTGATATTCGAGTTTGCCTTTTCCACCTTCGGCTTTAAACGTGAGAGTCTGAGGTTTGTCGATGTCCAAAACAGGGACTTGGGGGATGGAAAAGTGAAGTGGTTTTGGCGCGGCAGCTAACTTGGCTTCGCTGATAGGCAATACAGCCAGCACCTCACCAGCTACATAAATCGCTTTGTCCTTAAGAACGTAAAGCGGGCCTTCTAGTGACCTCCCATGAAACATCCTCGCATTGGCACTACTGGCAACCTCTAACAACTTCGAATCCAAAACCTCTCCATCTACTAAGCTATACGTTTCAAAGTAGCGTTTGGAATCTTCGGCTCTTCCAGACCGACTGCGTTCGGCTCGAATCCCGAATGCCACTTGGTGATGGGGACTGGAAAAGAGCCTGCGGTCATTCAACTGAGCAATTTGAGTGCCGTTCTGGGAGAGAATTGAGTTGTGTGTGATGTACCGACCAAAAATCTTCTGATTCCCTAAGGTTCGATGAGAGCCTGTACCGCGAGGAGCTTTCACTGATGCCAAAGGCTGTAAGCCAGCGGCGTGCTCAAGCATTGCGACGCTTCCGTCGTCGACGTTCAGAAACATAGAATTGAAATTTAGAATGCCTGGTGCGACTTCACGAGGAACGTTTTTTCTATTATGGCCCGAGAATCTAATTGGGATTGTCTGGGTTGGCTTCATCGTGCTTGGATCAATCACTTGGTAAGTGTAGTTGTGATCCCCGGAGACAACTCCTATTCGCTGCTTTGTAAATGGTGTCAGCCCCATTCCTTTATCTTTTAAGAACATGCGTTTGCTTTTGCCGAGCGTCATGGCATCAAATCGGTAGAGCACGTTGCCCGATTTAGGAGTTAGAAACGCGTAAGGCTTCTGGATCATCGCTGATTGAATGCCTGCGGCTAAGGATTGCTGCGTCATCACCTTTTGCGTTTCTAGGTTAATGACTGCGACTTCGTCCGAAAGCGAGGTTTCACTGAAGCCTCCTCTCCGGTTTGCGTTCTTGTCAATTTTCTTTCCCCAAGCGATCGCATGCTTTCCGTCTCGATCGATATGAATGCCGGTTACGTGAAAGTCCAGTGACATTTCTTTTGCGGGAATGGGCTGGGCGTTTAGAACGTCAGTTAAATTAACCAAAACTAGGGCCCAACAGGTCACTAAAGTGAATGTTGCTGCTCTGCGATTAAGCACTTGCATCGTTATCCTCCGTTTTACGTAATAATTGTTATCAGTATTACAAAACCTTTCGGCTGATGCAACCAAAACCAGAATTCCGGAAGACAAGTAACCAACCCTTCACCTCGGCTGGACCGCCCGGGTGAACTGATTGGCGGTCGGAGACGATCGACCAAGCCAACGTGAAGTCAGAGGCTGCGGGCAGGCCAAAATTCTAATCGATTTACAATTTCAAGCCTTTTGGTTACCGTAAATACAGTGTTGCTGATGCCGCCGAAGCTGTTTTAATAGTGATCCTTCTAGATTAAGCGTCTCTACCTATGATTTCACTCTGTCGAGTTCTTTTTGCGTCCACGCTGCTTTGGTTCTTGGTATTAACACTGTGTTCGGCGTCGGCACAGGAGGCAACGGAACTAGCAGTAGACGGGCCGCTCAAATCAACGCCAGCCGCTGATCTGTTCGAAGCTCCCGTTCGCTTGACGGTGAATGACTTACCGCTCAATGCCGACAAGGCGGTGATGAACATTTCACCTACCCTTTACGATGTTGATGGAGATGGCAATCCGGAATTGATCACTGGCGGGGTTTCTGGCGAGCTTGGAATTCACAAGAGTGAGGATGTTTCGCGAGACGGCGATCTTACATGGGGCCCGCGCCAGGTGTTTGAGGATGCTTCGGGCGAAGCAATCACGCTTACGAATTGGTGATGTGTTGGCCTAAGTCCTCAGTTCGTGGACCTTAATGGAGATGGCAGAAAAGATATGCTGGTCGCTAACTATTCAGGCGTGCTTGAATGGGTTGAACTCAACGAAAAAGGCTATGGAAAACCGCAAACGCTTGTTGACAAGAATGGCGACAAGGTATCGCTCAGTCGGTTCTGGACTGATGATGAAAAATGGAGTGAGACTAGTCCTAAGCGGACCTTAACAGGCCACTGCACTTCTGCTGCAGCTGTCGATTGGGACAACGACGGTGATCACGATCTAATACTCGGCAGCCATAGCAATGGGAAATTGTTCTTTCGAGCCAATGAAGGTAATCGACAAAAAAGCGATTTCACGGCAACCAATGAGGCGATTCTATTGGGTGATGTGCCCGCTGTCATTGAAGGAGGCGTCGCGTCGATTCGAATCGCCGATTGGAATCAGGATGGTTTGTTTGATATCGTCTGCGGCGGACTGTTCGGTGGAGTGTTCATGCTTGAAAACTCTGGGAAAGCCGGACTTCCTGAGTTTAACACCATCACTGTATTGGTTGAAGCGCTCCCGAGTAAAGCTGGCAGCCGGAACCCCAAAAAGGTCAAACGAGTCGGTTCGAAGGACGACCAACCGGTAGCTCCGGGATCAACATTTAACATCGAGATCGTCGACTACGACGATGATGGCGATCTCGATTTATTGGTTGGTGGCCAATGTGTCTGGCGACTTGGCCCAGAAAAAGTGCTTTCTGACGAACAGAAAGAGCGTGTTCAAGAATTGGAAACCTTGAAGAAGCAGGCGACGGCCGACTTGGCAAAGGCCAGGGAGGCTGCTGGCCCCAAGGGGTTGTCTGAACTAAGTAAAAGCGAGGAGTACAAAAAGCTACAAGGCGGCTACCTGGATTTGATTAAAGAGCACCATGGTCTTACCAGCGAAGAGCTGTCGAGAGGCGATTTCATCTGGCTATTTCGACGCAAATGATTTCTAAGAGTGTAAGTAAATAAAAAAGGCCAGCAATGACTTGCTGGCCTTTTGTGTTTTCTAATAGTTGGTGTTTACAACCGATTTCGGCTTATAGTCCGCCGTTGTTCATCATTGGCAGCAACTCGTCCATCATGGTGATCGCGGCAGGGCCAACGAGCACAACGAAAATACCAGGGAAGATGAAGAGGACAAGTGGGAAGATCAATTGTACCGCTGTCTTGGAAGCTTTTTCTTCCGCGATTTGACGGCGGCGGGTACGCATGGCATCGCTTTGGATACGCAGAGCTTTACCAACACTGGTACCAAACTTGTCGACCTGAATCATCACTGATGCGAGGGTCTTTAAATCGTCGACACCGTTTCGATCGCCAAGTTCTGTCAATACGGCTTCACGAGTCGACCCGTACTGCAGCTGTTGATTACACACTTGGAATTCGTGAGCAACGACTGGATGAGTATCAACCATTTCCTCAGCCACACGACGGAGGGCTTGGTCCATACCAAGACCAGCTTCAACACAAACCACCATCAGGTCGAGTGAGTCAGGCAGGCCTAGGAATAGCTTTTGCTTACGACCACGAGCAGACAACTTTAACATTAAGAGTGGAGCGTACCAAGACAATCCACCGAAAGCTCCAGCGTACATCACCGTCCACAGCGAGAACCCTGCCGAAAAGATCCCAACACCACCGCCAAGAAAAAAACCACCCACTGCACAGAAGAATCGCAAGGTGGTTAATAACTTTGGAGCATCGTCATTTCGCCAGCCAGCTTCGTTGAGCAACTGTTGCTGCGAGTTGATTTCTTTTTCGGACTTTGGCTTGAGCGACTCCGCGATTTTCGGGCTGTACTTTGTCAGCATATCCGAAATGGATGCTTTCGGAGCCGCATCCTCGACTTCGGTACGACCGCTTAGTCGATCAAGTCGACTTTCGGTTCGTGTTTTTGAGCCAAGAAAAAACTCCGCCAGCAGGTACATACCGGTGACAATGGCACCGAAGATGCCGATAATCAATAGCCAGTTGGTACTGCTGGCTTGCGCAATTAAAAAAAGATTCATCATCGTCTTATACCTTAATGTCAATAATTTTCTTGATTGCATAAGCACCGATGAACTGCATGACGATCGCACCGGCGAGCATCATTTGTCCAACGGGGTGCTCGAAAAGTGCCATCACGTATTCATAGTTCAGCTTCAACATCACTAGAAACAGCACTGGCGGTAGCCCAAGAAGTACAATTCCAGACATCCGGCCTTCACCGGTGAGTGCTTGAATCTGTCCCTTAATCTGGTAGCGTTCACGAGTCAGGTGAGAGATCTTATCGAGGATTTCCGCGAGGTCACCACCTGTCTGACGCTGTAGAATCACAGCGGTAGAAAAAAATTGCAGGTCAAGGTTAGGGATGCGGGCGGTCATGTCACGTAGGGTGTCAGTGATCGAAACGCCTAGATTTTGTTGTTCGAACGCGTGGTGGAACTCCGGGCCCAGTGGCTCGGCGACTTGGGTACCGACCAATTGGATTGCTGACGGCAAGCTTTGTCCGGCTCGGAGTGCTTGGCTCATTAGATCCATCGCAGCCGGAAGCTGACGACCGAATGTGTCCATGCGTTTGTTGCGTCGCCAACGAACGTAAAGTAAGGGTACCGGAAGAACAATCAGACCGGCAAGAATCGATAGGAGACTAAACTTGGCGGGCAAAGCGTAGAAGCAACCCCCTGCTGTCACGATGGCTAACCCAAACGTCATTACCAGCAATTTTTCGATCGTAAGGCCGGTGCCAGACTGCTCAATCATTTTTGAGACTGGTATCAACCGGTTTAGCTTATCAGTCCAATGATCGCCTTCTTCTAAGGTACCTTTCAGCAGGCTCAAGGTAGATTCGGTCGGCTTTTTGGAGGAGCCACGACCGGAGTTTTGGGTCAATGAAGTCAATCGATCTTCGACTCCTTCATTACCTTTCTGCAACATAGTCAGCACAGCGAATAGCATACCGCCAGCGCTGATAACGACTGCAAATAAAACTAGGTAAAAAAGCATGGGTAAGGTTCTCTTGTGTGTGTGTCTTGGTGAATCGCAGTAAGGGTCTACCGATTAAGGCCGATAGCTTGATCACCGTCACAAAGTGTCGTTTGGTAATTCAATCCAGGTAAAAACTAGTCTTCCATCATTACGCGTTCACGGAAAATGCTCGCTGGCAACTTAATGCCCATCGATTCAAGCTTGTCCATACATTTTGGCCGGACACCAGTACAGATGAACTTACCAGTCGCTCGACCATTTTCGTCGACGCCGGTTTTGTTAAACTTGAAGATGTCTTGCATCACGATCGTGTCGTTTTCCATGCCGCAGACTTCCGTGATTCGCGTAACTTTACGCGGCCCACCTTGGAGGCGGTTTGCTTGGATGATTAAGTCAACAGCACTGGAGATCTGTGTACGCATCGCTTTGATTGGCAATTCAAAGCCCGCCATCATGATCATGGTTTCCATACGAGCGATGCAGTCACGAGGTGTGTTCGCGTGAGTGGTGGTCAACGAACCTTCGTGACCCGTGTTCATCGCTTGCAACATGTCCAGCGTTTCTGGGCCACGACACTCACCAATGATGATTCGTTCAGGACGCATACGCAGGCAGTTTTTAACAAGGTCGGTCGCCGAAACAGCACCTTTGCCTTCGATGTTTGGCGGGCGAGTTTCCAAGCGAACAACGTGGTCCTGTTGAAGCTGAATTTCAGCCGCGTCTTCAATTGTAATGATACGGTCTTCGTTACTAATGAAACTGGACAGCGTATTCAGCAAAGTTGTTTTACCTGAACCAGTACCGCCAGAAATAACGATGTTCAAACGAGCCTTCATTGCTCCTTCGAGCAACATTACCATTTCTGGTGTGAAAGCTTTGTAGTTCAAGAGGTCTTCCAACTTCAGCGGATTTGAACCAAAACGACGAATTGACATCGCGGCACCATCGAGTGCCAGTGGTGGGATAATCGCGTTAACACGAGAACCATCCGTCAAACGAGCATCGACCATTGGGCAAGTTTCGTCGACACGGCGACCAACTTTAGAAACAATTCGGTCAATGATCTGAAGCAAGTGATTGTTGTCACGGAATTCAATCTTTGACTTTTCCATCTTACCGGCACGTTCACAGTAGATGTTCTTTGGGCCGTTGATCAGAATATCACTGATGGTTGGATCTTTCAGGAGGAATTCAAGTGGTCCTAGACCAAGCGTTTCGTCCATGATCTCTTCGACCAAGCGATCTCGCTCGGTGCGGTTCATCATGTTTTCTTCAAGATCGCAGAGTTGTTCGATAACTAAGCGAATTTCACGCTTAAGGACGTCACCTTCCAAGTTGCCAACTCGGCTAAGGTCAAGTTTGCCAATCAGCTTTCCGTGAATTCGCTGCTTGACTTGTTCGAAATCTGTTCCTCGACTTGCAGTGCTCATCTTAAATACTCCTAAGCGATTTTGTGCCAACCGCTGGTTTCAAATGCATCATGTGTTTTGAATCGGGGGTGAGTCTGGATGCTTGTCGCTCCAGTGCGTTGCGTAAAAACAACATGGAAACATACAACACGGTTTATCCAAGAAGAAAAAACTACGAGAAGAATCAGGTTTATGTAGTCGCCAAGGGAGTCTTTGCCGGTACGACGCTCATAATCAGAATAGCGCGATGCAAAGTGGACCGGCCTGTGAGATCGCCAATGCTGACACAGTGATAAATCTCACTCTATATAGATGGCTTATTAGGCATCGATCAGCCAAAAGGGCACCCGACCGACTCGATTGGCAAATTTGCCTCAATGATTAAGGGCTTTTCGAGGCTGGCTCCGAACAGCTTGCGCAAGCCGGAAACTTGCCTCGATCGCTAAGAAGTCCTTGAAAGTTGCAGTGCAAACCAGATCGCAAATTGCCTGCAGGACTTGGAAAAAACCTGCCTAAAAGCGAGGCACTGGCCGATAAAAGCAAATAACTAAGGTTTGACTACCGGCTGTTTAAAACCTACGATAGGGGCAAGAAACGGTCATAGAACACAGGTTTTTTTCGGTTTTCGGCTCCACATCCAAGTGGGCATTTACTGCTTAAAGAATCGTGTGTTTTGCATTGGTTAGTCAGCTATTGGTTGATGAAACGCCAATTAATCCGGCGATTCACGTCGAAGGGTTTGCCGATTAGGCAAACCGAGAGATTTTAGTCGATATTCTGGTGGCGAGTTTTTTAACGTCAAATAGAATGTCGCTATTGGTCTTAGGGCCGTTTTTGTTGAGGGCAAGGTAGGTATGGCGGATCCGGAACGCGCATACCTTCGAAATATTTTCGGTTTGGAGTCTGTTATGTCCAAGTGCACGACCGAAGTCGCGCTTAGAGGAATTCTTACGTTTATGGCAGTGATCGCATTTCAAGCGGTAGCTGTTGCCCAGTCTCAATCTCGACTGGCCACGTTCGATCACGGTGATGAGACTTACTTTGCGATGAGTGTCAAGGCTCAGCTAAGCGAGTTGTCACGAGCAAGTGATGTTGTCATCTGTGTTGACACCTCGGCGAGTCAAAATGGCCCGTACAAACGAGATTCAATCGCGGTTGTAAAACAAATACTGCATAGTTTGAGCGCGGATGATCGCGTGAAGATCATGGCGGTAGACATTGACCCAGTTGCATTGACAGAGGATTTTGTCGCTGTGACGGGTGATGGCGTGAATTCTGCAATGGAAACGCTAAGTAAGCGAGTACCACTTGGTACGACCGATTTAGACGCGATGCTGAATCAAGTCGCGACTCTATTTCCAAGTCAATCACAGCGAAACAAGAACGTCATTTACGTTGGCGACGGAATCAGTACAGACAACTTTCTCATGACAACTGCGTTTAAAGCAGTCGTTCAAAAGTTAGTCAAAAATCAGATTTCGGTTTCTAGTTTTGCCATCGGTCAAGAAACCGATGTTGCAACCATGGCGGTTTTAGCCAACCACACTGGCGGGAACGTCCTTGTTGACAACGATTCCGATAACGTCGTCGCTGAAGCGGCTTCCGCATTGGTTCGAACCGTTCACGGTTCGGTATTTTGGCCAGCAGACGTGAAGACAGCCGAATCAGTTATTGAAATGTATCCTGCTGCTTTTCCTCCATTGCGGTCAGACCGAGATTCAATGGTATTGGGAACTGTCTCCGACTCATCCGAAGCAGAGTTCGTGTTGACCGGACACGTCGACAATAAGTCTCACACAATGCGACTGAAAGCTACTCCCGAAGCGTCGAGTACAGAGTTTGCGTTCTTGCCTGGGATGATTCGTGAAGCCCGTAATGATCGAGGTTTACGTCTTCCGACACTCGGATCAGCTGGCTTGCGTGAATTTGCCGCTGTGCGAACTAAAAAGTCAGATCGCCTGAGCGATTTAGCTGAACTGGCACTAAACTCTGGTGATTTGACGGCTGCCGAACGACTTGGTCAGGGGGCCATTGCAAATAGCAACAACCCAGAAATCACTCGAGCTGTGTTGACGGCGATCGCCAAGCCACAGTACCGAGTTCAAGCAAAGGCCAAACCAAAATACCCGGTTCAAGAGAGCCCCTTTGATCCACCAGCTGATATTCAGCTAGAGTCGCAATCTCCGTTTGATTCAGCACCGCTTCAAGAAGTTATTCCAGCGCCTTCGACGCCTGTGCAAGAAATTCCTGGAGTGATCGGATCTGTTGAAATTCCAAATACTCAGCAAGATGGGATCTTTTTACTAGGTGATACTGAATCTGATGAAATTAGACGAATAATTCGAGATCGCAATCCGCGAGACATCGATACAGTTAAGTCCGTTGAGAACCAACAACGGGTGACCAACGAAAAATACCAAACCAACGTTCGGTTTGAGATTCAGAGTGCAAACAACGAACTTAAAAACAATCCAGATTTGGCGATTGAACGTTTGAAGGCAACACTGCGAACAGTTCGTTTGGCTCCTGATCTTTATGATGAAGTTCGGTCTGAATTGACGGCGAGATTGCAAACAAGCCTTCAATCAGCTCGTACGGAAAAGTTTAACTATGACGAACTAATTGCTCGAAAGCAGCAAAGCACTTCGATTGCCCTTGAGTTGGCCGAGAATATTCGGCGGCGTGAGCGTGCAGAAGATCGGCTAGTTGCTCTGATCAATCGTTTCGATGATTTGCTAGAAGAAGAGCTTTACGACGACGCCGTTGCGGTTACTGAAGAAGCCATTAGTTTGGCTCCGAGATCAGCTGCAGTGACGGCAGCAGCGGCTTACGCACGCATCGCTCGCAACTACGACAAAGCAATTAAATTGCAACGCCGCAAACAAGATGCGTTTGTGACTTCATTGTTTGATGCTTCGTTGGCTTCAGTTGCTTATCCAGGTAACACCTTGATGATTTTCCCGGACGCTGACACTTGGCGAGAGAAGAAGTTACGGCGTGCAAAGTGGAGTGAATTCCGCTTGGCCGGTAGCGAAGCTGAAGAAAGAGTCCTAAACGCCCTCGACAAGCCTGCAACATTCGATTGGAGTGATAGGCCGTGGAATGAGATCCAAGAAGAATTGCAAGAGATGTACGACATCAACATCGTGTTGACTCAATCTGCTTCTGATGATGCATTGCCTGACGACGAGACCTTCACTGCAAAGCTCACTGGAATCACGCTAAAGAACGCTTTGCGTATTGTACTCGCAGACAAGAACGCGACGTTTGTAGTCAAGGACGAGGCGTTGCAGATCATTTCACTTGATGAAAAAGATGATGAAAAATGGTTTTCTACCAACGTGTACAACGTTGCTGACCTTGTCGCACCGCGACAAAACCGTACTCCCGGCGGCTTGAGTGGCTTCGGTGGCGGTGGTCAGGGCAACCGAGGCGGTGGTGGCTTCGGCGGCGGCGGTGGCTTCGGCGGTGGCGGCTTTGGTGGCGGTGGCGGCGGCTTTGGCGGCGGCGGCTTTGGCGGCGGTCAGTTCTGCATCCAAAACACAGCTGTTGAAGTTACCATTCCAAAAGATCACGGTTCTTCCAAGCGTCAACCGGCACCAGTCAATTTGTCTGGTGAGGGCAAGCCAGTTGTCGCATGGAAAGACCTGTTCGCAAAAGAGTTCGTGGCTCCTGCCGACGTCCGTGCGACTGTTCGCAAGCTGATGAAGGACGAGCAGCCTAAAGAGGCTGTGGCGTTGATCATGGCTGCGATCGATAACGGCCAATTGCAAGGTTGGATGTACGAAGCTTTGGTTTTGGCCATGCAGATTACTGGCGAATCACAAAACCAAATCGAACGAGCTCTGATGTCTAGTGTCGACCTTTCAGGTCAACCAGATGAGGTCTTGGAGGCAGCGAACTACATGGCCAACAATGGCATGGAAGTTCGAGCTATGAAGCTATTGCGTTCATTCGCACGAGCCAACCCGATTCGCTTCGAGCCTTACGTGCTGGGTCTTAAAACCGCAAAGCGAATTAATGACATCGAAGGCAAGATGTGGGCGACTGTTGGCATCTTTGGTCAGGAATGGCCTGAGCACCACGAGATCGTTGATGATGCAAAGTATGTCGCCAAGGGGATTCAAAAAACCTTGGCTGCTGAAGGCAAGACCGAACGACTAAACGAATACAACCAGCAAATCGCTGCCGCTCAAGAGCGTGATTGTTTGATTCGTGTTCGCTGGACCGGCGATGCCGATTTGGATCTTTTGGTCTTCGAACCCGGTGGTACCATCTGTTCTCGTTTGCAAAAAAGAACATCCTCAGGTGGCGTCATGCTCGGCGATCAATACTCACCAGGCAAGAGCCACAATGGTGAAATTGTTGAAACTTACGTGCTGCCAAAAGGCTTCGCTGGCAACTACCAACTCGTAATTAATCGCGTTTGGGGAGATGTCACTTCAGGTAAGGCAACGGTTTCAATTACCAACCATTTCAAATCAGAAAATCAACGAAGTTTGACTCGACAGGTAAAGCTGGATAAGACGGGTGCGATCGTACACTTCGCGTTGGATCGCGGACGTCGGACCGAAAGCTTGGCTGACCACGAAATCAAAAATTACGTTCAGGAGCAATTGGCAACCAATCGTAATATGTTGATGGCTCAACTTAGCAAGAATCGATCTTCTTCGGCGGCCAGTGAGTTCAATCGCGGACGAATTGAAATTGATGGCCAAGGCCTCGATGACTTGCTTAACAACAACAATCGAGCCATTGGTTACGCACCACAAATCGATCAGATCATGGAGGGGGCGAGTCTGACGGCATCTGCATCAACGGCAGATCGACTGTATGTGTTAGTTTCGCCGTCGCCGGACTTTACCCAGATCACGGAAGTATCGACCTTCAATATTTTGGGGGATGCTGATAATGCTCAGGGCGATACGCAAATGTTCCCATAACGGTATCTGTGAGTTGATAAAAAGCATTGAAGGCACCTTGTTTAATCAAGGTGCTTTTTTTGTAGTTCTTCCGAACTCTAATGGCCTCTATTAGCAAGCTTCGAGGAGAAACTTCAGTAGCTTGAGTGTCCGATAAGCACAACCTTAATGAAAACACCAAAAATAAACGGTCCATCTGGGTTTGTTGTGGGTCTAGTAAATTCTTCAGAAGCTTTTAAGAGTCGATCGGGTGCCATGCTTCACGGCTTTGAGGTGAAGAGTTTTTACTGAGTGTTCGCATGCTTACGCGTTGGATGTGTTTTTGGAGAAGTCCCGTGAGCATGTTTTTTGAGGGAACGTTCTAGAATTTATCCATTTCCGATCGCGTAAACATGGCACCCTCGCTGGGCAAATACAATTGGATGTTTCCTTGGGACCAGACTGCTAATGGCTTTCTGTTCCTTAAATCACCCACTCAATTCCCGGAAGAACCAAATAAAAGGTACCGTTGACGGTCATTGTCGCTCGATTCTCCGAATCGAAAGCGTGCGGAGGTGTAAAATGCTCCAGTTGTTTCTGTGTTGCCCGAGAATGAATCTACTGTGATTCAC
>CAZKTR010000051.1:0-13692 GCA_964555525.1 uncultured Pirellulaceae bacterium | reverse complement strand
CAGAGTTCAGGAGGCCTTGGCAATTCGCCCGAAGTCTGGCGACAACGGCTACGTAGCTAAAACAAACAGCTTGCTCTAATATAGTGCCACGATGGCCGAGCAAACAAAACATTCACGATCAGAACTGGCAACCAGCTTCAAGCTTCATTGCTGGCTACCTTTGTTGGTAATCGGCTTTGTTTGGCTGTGGTTCTGTGGACCGATGATGTGCGGGCAAACCGTAGTCGGCTTTAGAGACTCAGCTAACTTGTACTTTCCGATGTTCGAAGCCATCGACACCGCATGGGCCCAAGGCAAAGTCCCGCTGTGGAATCCGTTCTGTAACTTCGGCTTACCGCTGGTCGCCGACGGGACCTCCAGCGTGTTCTATCCCGGCAAAGCCATCTTCGCCGCTCGGTTCCTGGACTACCCCAGTCGCTACGGCATCTATATCGGACTACACGTGCTGCTGGCCGCGGCGAGCACCTATTGGCTAGCTCGGACGATGCGTTGCCAGCAATCAGGCGCAACGATTGCCGCGATCGCGTTTGCTTTCGGAGCACCAGTCGTGTTTCAAGCGACGAACGTGATCTATTTGGTTTCAGCGGCATGGCTGCCGATCGCGGTCTTGGGGGTCTGGCGTTTTTTGAACACGCAACAAATCGCTTGGTCTCTACTGGCCGCGGTGGCATGTGCGATGATGATTTTGGGCGGCGACCCACAGATGGTGTATCACGCCGGCTTGATCGCGGCAGCTTCGATTGCGTGCTCGGGATTCTCCGTCGCGATCAGTTTGTTCAAACACGGCCCCAACAAAACACAAACAACCAAACAAAACTTGCAAAACTTCAGTCGGCAAATCGTGTGCTTGCTGACCATGGTGGTCGCAACCTCGTTGATGGCCGCGATCCAATTATGGCCAACTGCCCAACTGGCCGCTCGTAGCGAACGCGCTGAACAAAACCACGCGGTGAATTTGTATTCAACCTTTCAACAAGACAACGAAAACCTGGCCAAACCGTTTGAAACGTTGCTGACCCATTCCGATGTGATCGTTGGCCAGTATCAGTTTAGCTTGCCGCCTTGGTCGCTGATTGAAATGATCTCGCCCAACATCAGCGGCAAACCATTTCCAACAAACGCCCGTTGGACCGACTGCTTGCCCGCTAACGATCGAATGTGGTTCCCCTCGCTATACATCGGCTTAACCACGTTGCTGTTGGCGCTCGGGCAAATTCGGTTTTGGGGGCGAAAGAAAATCAACGTTTGGCTCAGTTGGATCTTACTAGTGTTTTTGCTCGGCTCCTTCGGCTGGTACGGACTGATGTGGCTCTGGCACGAACTCGACGGAGTACCAGTGCGCGATGACCAATGGGCGGCGCCGGTGGGTGGGATGTATTGGTTGATGAGCGTCTTGCTGCCGAAGTATTTTGCCTTTCGATATCCAGCCAAGTTATTTGTGGTTGCCAGCTTGGCGTTTTGCTTGCTAGCTGGCCGAGCGTTTGGACAAGGCAATTGGCTGGGGCGACTGAAGGTTAAATCCACCGTGGTCACCTTCATCGCTCTTGCTTCAATCGGTTGCTTCCTGATCTGGGGGATGCCAGCGATCATGCAACTACCCGGTAACTCGATCAATGCAATGACCATGTATGGCCCGTTCCAAACCAACGAAGCGATCGCACAGATTTACTATTCACTGGGACACTTATTTGTTTTGAGCAGCTTGACTTGGCTGGTGTGTCGCCTAAAGACCCCCAAGCCCACTCAGCCAAGAAACGAAATCGCTGCTTGGTGTTTGGTTTGTCTGACAGCAATTGACCTTGGCATCGCCAATCGTTGGGTGCTGGCTGAAATCCCCGCATCGGTGTGCCAGAAACAAATGGTCTTGGCAGATGAGTTGGTATCTCTTGGTGGCGAAAGCGACAACAACTTACCACACAGCAAAAAACTGTTCGCCTCGGGCTATGTACCATTGGAGTTTGAAACAAACGTCTCGCAAAATCGGCTGGCAGAGATTGCTGATTGGCAACGACAGACTTTACAAGCCAAATATCACCTGAACCAAAAAGTTCGTTTGATTGGGAGCTTTCATTCAATCTGGCCTCGAGCTTATCAACAGTTTAACGAAGCGTACTTGGCCGACCTGAAAACCGCTTTTCGGTCGGGCAGAGGTTGGGAGTCTGACCCGGCATTTTTGCTGGACGAATACGGTGAAGAAATTGAAACGCTACACGCGATCGAAGGCGAAAGAGATGACTTGCGTTTGATCGACCTAAACGTTTCGGTTGATTCGGCGTTGCAAGCTGGGCTAATGACGATGCTGGTGATTGAAAACCCAAACGTCACGATCGAAAGCGAATTTCTTGATTGGAACGAGACGCGTTTCCAACTACTGGCTCACCGCAGTCTACGTGACCAGTGGTTGGAACTACCAGTGTTGTTTGACGACGGCTGGCAAGTACAAGTTTGTTTCATTAGCAATACAGCTGATTCAAGTTTCGAATCGGTTCCCTTCAAAGCTACTCGCCGCGATCTATTGGAGGTCCAGTTACCCGATCGAGCAGGACGTTTTGAAGTTGAGTTAAACTATCGGCCGGGATGGTTCTGGCCAGCGTCGATCGTGAGTCTGGTCAGCTGGGTGTTGGTGGTGGGATGGATGTTGATTTCGTTTTGCAGACGAACGAAATAAATCTCAACGGGAAAGGTGAATTTCACTTAAGCGATTGATCGTTTATACTCGTGACTCACTCAACTCAATTTCCTTTCTCCTTGCCTAAGTCCTTTTAATGACTGCTCCCAACCAAAGCCCCGACAACCGCCCTGCCCCACGAGCCCGTAGGAAGCGCGGCATGATGGATGTCATCACGGGCCAGAAATTATTGATTTACGGCATGATCGGCTACCTGTGTGCGATGCCGATTCTGGTGGTCGCCAATGCATTTCTTGGCGGAACAACCGAAGAGCCGATCGTTACTTCAACCTTCGTAGCCGTTTTAATGCTTGGAGTTTTAGCCTTTTTCGCCGCTGCAACCGTTGGAGCGATGGGCATTCTCCGCATGGGTGCCGTACTGTTTCCGGAGTCGCGATACATTTACGCGATCGGAGCCGTGCTACCGGTTCCAATAATCGGCTTGATCGTAATGTTCACCTCCAATGCAAAGGCAACGAAGTATCTAAAAGAACGCGGCGTAACGGTCGGGTTCTTAGGGGCCAAGCGTTAGGACTCCTAGGAGTATGTGTTTGTAGAAAACAAAACAATCACCACCAACCACAAGGTAAGCCAATGAGTAAAACAATCTTCAAAAAGATCATCGATGGCGAGCTCCCGGCTGATATTCTTTACGAGGACGATTGGTGCATGGCCTTTCGAGACATTCAGGCTCAGGCTCCCACGCACGTGCTGGTGATCCCTAAAAAAGAAATCGTCAACGTCGCCGGCCTAGAAGAAGAGGACGCCGAACTAGCGGGCCGACTTTTACTGGCCGTTGGCAAAGTCGCCAAGCAACTCGGCGTCGACGAATCGGGCTACCGAGTCGTCGCCAACATCGGCAAACATGGCGGACAATCCGTCGACCATCTGCACCTTCACTTGCTCGCCGGCAGGCAAATGACTTGGCCGCCAGGCTAGTTTAACGACAAGCCGGTGTGTCACACGCGTTCGCATTTCAAGCCTACTGTGAAACGCCTACGCCTTCCGGCTCGTCGTTAAACTCGAACGAATACCTACCGTTTCAAAGAAACCAATGGGCCGTTCAATAGCGGGTCGGTCAACTGATCGATCGACAACAATCCAACCTTCCTGCCACGAGCGTCGACCACCAATAACAACGTTTCTCGGTTGGCTTGCATTTGCAGGATCACTTCGCCAACCAGTTCCGTGTTTTTCACCGAACGTAGTTCACGTATCGCGTCTCCGGCCTTTTGCTTGGTCGCATCAACTAAAAACTCAAGCGTTCGCACGTAGCCGATGATGTTGTTTTTCGTTTTTTCAAACACAGGCACGTCGGCCAACTTTCTATTGCGAGCCAATTTTTTGATCACATCGGCAGTCGCATCCCGAGCCACCGAATGGCTACGAAGTAGTGGTTGGCAATACTCACCGACAGGCCTCGCAGCGACCAAGAAAAAACTCTGCGCGAGATGCCGTTGAGTCGGATGCAGAATCCCGGCTTCGAGTCCTTCTTCGAAAACCTCTTGCAGTTCCTTACGAGCCAGCGTCAGACGAATCTTTTTCGGCGACTGCCCCAACAACCAACCCAGCACCCAGCTCATCGCCCACAACACGGCTGCCACCGGCGCAAAGACGATTGCAAAGAACAAAAACAACGGAGCCGCCAAACGCAGCAAAAAGTTGGGGGCTTGGTAAAACAAATTTTTTGGCAGCAATTCGCCGTACACAAACAATAACGGCGACAATAAAATCGGCGCCAGCATTTCGCCAAGACTGGAAACCTGCATCTCACGAGCCATCAAAACGATCGCAAGACTCGTCACGTAGTTCGCCACGTTATTGCCGATCAGCGTGGTGGCGACAAACAATGCCGGATTGTTGATCAGCTTCACGAGTGCTTTTGACATGCGGTCGCCGTCCAAACTAGCAATCACGATCCGCACGCGACTGGCACGATAAAAACCTGTTTCACTGCCACTGAAAAATCCACTCAGAAAAATCCCCAGCAGTAACAATGCAAGTATCCAAATCAAAATCATGGCTGGCCCTCCTGATCAATCAACTCGACTTGCACCAGCATCACGCCGCGCTGAGCCACCTCGATCACGTCAAACTGGAACGGCCCCCATTCGCAATGGTCTCCCGTTTCTGCCAACCGTTGCAGCGACTCTTGGATGATTCCGCGAACGGTAACACTCGGCGGCGTCGGAATCTCAACATCCAACCGCTTGGCCAACTGACGCATCCCCATGATCCCCGCGACCTGCCAGCGGCCTTCCTGTACCTGTTCAATGGCCGGCCGATCCAACAACCGAGCCGTCCGCGATGGATCGTAGGTAAATATCGTTTCAAGAATATCTTCGATGGTCAAAACCCCGATGGTCTCACCGAACTCGTTGACCACCACGTTCACTTCGCGGTCGTACTGAGACATCTTTTCCAGAGCATCCGCAACGGTCGCACACCAAGGCAAGTACAACACCGACTCAGCCGCCCGGTCGATGTTTTCGTCGTTTAGCTGATACTGATTGTCCAAACGAATCGCTCGTTCGATATCACCGCCATCGGCTTCAGTGACCAATAGGTAACCACTTTTGGGAATCTCTCCAGCCAAGTCCTTTAAAGCAACTGGCGGTTGAAACGATTCAAACTGAGTTCGCGGCCGCATCCACTCTTCAACGCGAATGGTTGATAGCTGTACGATATTTTGCAGCACCGCCTGTTCTTGCTTAATCACCGCCGCGTCGGCTCCGGACAGCTGAATGGCTCGTTCCAAATCCGTCACCGCCATCACGGGTTCGGCTTTGAAGCCTGGCCACAATAACCGCCGCGAAATCATATTGGCCGATTGCAGAATCGGCATCAGCGGATCCACGATACGCACCGCGATCGACAAAGGCATACCCAGCAGCCGAGCCATCAAGCGTGGCTTCAGCACGGCAAAGGTTTTGGGGAGCATCTCGCTAAAAAAGATGATCAACAGCAGCGTCGCCGAAGCAAACAACCAGGCGCCGGTCGACCCCAGCGAAGGCATTTTCTCGATGCGAATCGCGACGATGGAGCTGATCGAAAAATAAGCCACATTGATGACCAAGTTCCAAAACAACACCGCAGAAAGCAAGCGATCGGGCTCAGCGAGCAATTTCAACGCACTCTTTTCACCGGCCAGCCCCGAGCGTTTCATTTCTCTTCGCTCGCGAGGCTGCAAGTAAAACAACGCCGCTTCGCTGGCAGAAAAGAATGCCGAACAAACGATCAAGATCATCATCGTGATCAACCACGGAAGCAGCGTCAGCAGTTCGTTCATGTTAGCAGTGCAACATCCATGCGAAAGAAATTAACCATTCTATTTTCATCCCCCACCTCAAACCTCCAGTCTCCAGCCTAAAAACCTCCAGCCTCCCTTACTCACTCGTCAGCGACCGACCTGTTGAAACCAAAAACTCGCTCAGCCGCGGAATCATCATCGCCAGTGTTGTAAAACCAAACGTCGTGCCGACGACCAACAGGACCGAAAGGTAGTCTTGCAACAACAAGCTGGTGATCGAATAAAACATCGTCAGAGGCAATAGAGCACAAGCCACGACCAATGCGGTTGACGGCACGTTGTACCCTAGCGACAAATACAAACCGATTGACCCACCAATGATACACGCCAAAAACGGGGCCAGCTGAGCCGTTGCGTTTCCCTGAAACGAAATCATCATCACGATCACCGTCACAACTCCTAAGAACAAAAAGAACAGCGTCCCTAGGCTCACCGCGATCGCTTGCCGACTGCCACCGTAAGACATGCCGCAATGAATCCCCAGCGTGGTCGCAAACAGCAACATCACCACCGACCCAATGACCAAGTAGATCAAGTTTTCAGTGCTCAGCACATCACTAAACCACAGATAGAAACAAATCGCGATCGGTATCAACGCCATGTCTGCGGCAACGATCGATACACCGGCGATCTTACCAAACAAAAATTCTTTCGGTGAAATGTCCGTCACCATCAACAAGTCGAGCGCTCGCCCATCTCGTTCGGTTGTGATCGAAGTGACTGCCAACGCGTTGATCATCATTAGGCTAACAACCATCAACGGAATCATGACCTGGCCGATCAGCGGCACACCGACAGAATCATCGAAGTTAACCTGAGTCGCTTGTCCCGAAACGATCATTGAATAGATCGCAAAAATAGCACAAGCTGCTAGTAGCCAATATGCGCCACGGATAAACAAGATCTTTCGCCCGTAAGCCCATGTTACCGCCTCGCGCCACAGGATCGGATTATCCCAAACTCGGCGGCTACGTTGCTGTTGAACTCGCGATCGATCGTCGACATGTCCGGCTCGTAGCCCTTCGGACTGAGCGACAATCGCCGCACCTTGGTCTTTGTCTTCGTCGGATAATTTCCCAGTAAAGACATCGATACCTGCTTGAGCAGTTTCTGTTTCGTTGGTTTGTCCACGACGAACATCGCGACTGGGATTCCAGCGTCGAACTCGCAGGATCGCCAACGAGCAAAGCCCGCCGGTGATGACGGCAGCGACGACAAGAAATGGCACCACCTCGTTGGCCCAAGACGAAACGATCGTCGGCTTGCTGGCTGCAACGACCACGCGAATGGGGTTTGCGATCAGTCCGAGTTCGCGAGTATTCATGCCAGCAAAATCGAGATTCAAAAAAACCGCCGCTTCGGCCAAGCCCAACCAGGCAGCAAGAAGCATGGCGACCAAAGCTAGACTTTGAAAGGTTTTTTCTCGCCAAAGAGCAACCGTCGCACCCAAGCTACCAGCCGCCAAAGCGGTCAAGGCGGTAACTGCAAACGTCCAGCCAACTTGAGCAAATGATGTCCCACCGAACAACACTATCAACATAAAGATCGGTGCTGCAGCGATCAGCATCACACCAATGTTCAGCAGGCTTGCCAGCAGCTTGCCCAGTACCAATTCACTATTGGTCAGGCGACTCATTAACAACAGGATCAACGTCTGCCGATCCTTTTCAACCGCGACGCTACTGGCCGCTTGCAGCGCCGAAAGGAACAAGATCAACGCCAATTGCAGCGGCGCCAAAATCTGAAACAGCAAAGTGCCAAAGTTCGCCATATCGCTGATATTGCGAACCGCTTGGGTGCCATTGAGGATCATCCAAGCGGTGCAGATCAGTAATAACAATCCGCCAGCGTAGACAGCACGAGCAACATAGTGCTTGGCCCGGCGAGGAGAGACAGCAGCTTCACGAGAGAAAACGGGACCGACAAACAATATTCTGGTTCGTGTTGAAAGGATTTTGCGGCGAAGAACATCGCAAATTATAACTAAATTGGTAGATTTGCCGATTGTAGCAAAACGAACTTGGTCCGCGAATGTTCAAGGAAATAGCGGTTAACCTGCGAAAGTCCATCGTTTGCGGTTAACCTTGGTATTTTACTACGTTTCTGAACAATAATTTGTTTGATCGAAACGTCTCAACTTGGGGCAAATAGAAGGGTATTTGATTGAGTTCGGATTCACCCAAAACTGTTATTCCCCCGGAACAAGTGCAGTGCCTGTATGATCATCATGCAGCGGCGTTGACCAGCTTTTTAGTTGGAATCCTCCGTGATCATGCGACCGCTGCCGATGTGCTGCAAACAACCTTTGCAAAACTGTTGGAGCGAGGGCACACGATCCAACAAGCCAGTTCCGCCAAGTCATGGCTATTTAAAGTCGCGTTTAACGAAGCGATGGTCATTAAACGGAAAACGGCAGTGCATCAACGGCACGCTGAATCAATCGCTTGGAAAGTAGATTTATCGGCAGGAGCTGACAAAGGAAATGACTTCCGATTGAGCCAGGCGATGCACCGTGTGATCCAACAAGAAAATATCGAACAAGTGAAGGCAGCACTCCTCGAGTTGCCCGAACCGTTACAAGAAGTTATCCAAAAACGTATCTACGAAGGACTAAAGTTTAAAGACATCGCCTCTGAACTGAACATTCCACTTGGGACCGCGCTCGCACGGGCTCAATTGGCCTACAAAAAACTTGAACCACTTCTCCGTCAAGTAAATGAAGACTAATGAATAACAACAACCAAAACGGCGCCCAGCGGCCAGCCGAATCCAATAACGACTTGTCGTGGCAGGCGTTTTGCTACGTCGCCAATGAACTGGACGCCAAAGCAAGACGGCAATTTGAGATCCGGCTCGAACAAGACCAAATCGCTCGTGACGCAGTCGCCCAAGCACTCGATGATGCTCGCCTGCTGGATCTTGCCCTGAGTTCAAACAACGATCACGTGGTGAAGCCAACCTGTGAATTACCCAAATCGGACCAGGATCTTAAGCCAGTTAGCTCAAAATCGCTACGGCCTGCGTTACTCGCAATCGCTGCGGCTGGTCTGTTGGCAATGGCATTTATCCAATTGCCATGGGGCCAAGCGGGAACTGAGGTCGCCGTGAACACAGCAAGTTCCGACGGAACCGTCATCTTAAACATGTCATTGGCAGAAACGTGGGCAGACTCCGACTGGCAAGCAGATTCGCAGGCTGAGATTGCAGATGTCGAGACTAATTTGACTTACGAGGGCCAACCAGAAATGTCTGAAGACGTCGACCAAGACGACTGGATGACCGCAACCTTGATCGACATGGCCGAAAGCTCGCTGCAATCTGGTAGCTAGGTCAAAGAACTTAACAGCGTGTTGCTTGGCTCGTAATTTAGTTTAGTTGAATCGCATTAGAAAGTTATACGATGATACGTTTTAGTAAGAACCTCAACTCTAGTCGCCACCGACTGTTTTGCTCGGCCATTACTTTCGTTCTGATTTTGCTCAGCAGTACTGCATCGGCGTGGCAAGTCAATCCAAGCGAAACAGATGCTCTTTTGGTAGAGCCAAAAATTGAGCGTTCTAATAAAAAGGACACGAAGGCCCCACCAAAAAAATTGTCCGATGCTCGGATCGCCGAACTCTTGGGTTTTGCCAAACAGCATCACCCCGAGATCCTACCATTGCTGGATTTCCTAAAGACGAAACGCCCAAAAAAGTTTGATAAGGTCATCAATCGACTTAACCGAGATGTCAGCAAGCTTGAAAAGGCCAAGCAGAAGTCTCCTGAGGCTTATCAGGCGGGCTTGGCTGCTTGGGTTAATCAATCGCGAACTCAACTGTATGCCGCTCAGTTTAAAGTTGCGGCGGACAAGGAAACCGCTGATAAGCTTCAAGAAAAGATCAAGATGCTCGTGACAGAAAAAGTAGACGCTCGAATCGAATACCTAGAGCGGGAATTGGCAAAGGCACAGACGAGAGGGGACCGATTTGAGAAGATGCTCAAGAACCAAAAAGCCACACGTGAGGCCACGATTCGAAAACGGGTCAATGGCGTGACCAAACGTGCCCCGAACATGAGCGAAAAGAATAAATCACCGAAAGTCAAAGAAAAATCAGCCAAACAAGACACCGCAAAGTAGGACATTTGCCAATTCGCATCAAGAAATCGACAGTCAGCGCACAAAAAAAGAGCGCCCGTTATAATATCTCAGGGTTTTTTAAATTTTTACCGTAATCAAGACATTAATTTATCTCCGCGCGCATCCAAGACATTAAGGCCATCCCCAGTTGGCCATCTGGCTACGTTTTGACACATGAAGCCACTTCCCTGCAAACGTTTTCGTTTGCTGTAAATCTCGATGCTTTGCATCGGGATTTTTTTATGCGCTGAAGTTCACATGATAGTCTTGGAAGCGCTGTCGCCATCCCAGCACCTACGCGGCGTCGCGAATCCAAGTTTCGATGATTTTGGCGGCAGAATCGGGGTCTTCTTGAATCAACTTGGTCAGCTGAACCTCAGAATCAGGGTCGCTTTGGATTCCATTCTCGTTGTGAACCGACAGATCGCTCACATCAACTTCACCATCAACTGCTGGCTGAAAATGCTCCGAACGACGGAAGACTAACGTCAGCAAAACCGCGCCGATGCCAAGCACACCGATCGAAGGCCAGTTAGTCCCCAACCACGCTTGAACACCTGTCTGCCAATTGGACGCTGTGTTAACACGAGTAACCGCTGGTATCAACCTGAAGTCCAACGAGTTTCCATGCTCAGTAAGACGGCTCCTCGTCCCTGTTTCACTCGGAAACAAAGGCGACAAGCGATCAGCGATAGTACGTTTGAATTGTTCAAATTTTGCTCGTGTCTGTTGGTCAATGCTTGCTTGACGATCCTTACTGGTGGTGTGTTTCCTGCTGATGACGGGCTCCCCTAACGCGGCAAACACGGCCTCGGTAGGAACGTCGACCGATACATGCAGTTGTTTCTCCAACTCAACGGTCGTTTCAACTTCATTGGCAACTAGCATAGTACTCGGTTGCTCAGGAGTTTCGATTTCGATTGATACAACCCCATTGGCGCCGGCAACTGGAGCCGCAACCTGCTGAATAGGAGCAAACGTCGGAATCACCGTTGGCTCGACTTCAACTGCGACTTCGTTGACAGCAACATCGACGCGCACTTTAACGCCGGGGTAATCCCGCAATAGCTCTTGGGCCCGACTCTCATAAAAACGCTTTTGATTGGCTTCTATCTGATGTAGCTCACGTTGCTTTTGGGTCAGTTGGTCGAAGTCGTCTAAATGTGCAAATCCGTTGTTCAAGTCAATAACGACAATGTTTTCAACTGGCAAATCTAGGCCTACTGCCGCCGAGACCATTTGTTTGATCGTGTCGACATGAGCGACTCGCAATTGACAGTCGGGGTTACTATGAATCGACAGCACAGCAGAACGTCTAGCCTTGGAAAATGCATTTTGTCGTGGTGCTTGATCCATTTCACACCAAGCTTGCTCGACGAAAGGCAAACGGGTGACCATTTCTTGGATTTGTTTTTTTCGGCGGAGATGTTTTCGGTCTTCTTTTTGCGATCGCGATTCGAACGGATTTCCTGCATCGCTGGTGATCGCATTATCGGCAACTTTGAGTTCGGCGGGGATTGCATCATGTTCAGCAACAGCAGCAAGGTATGAGCTGTGCTTAGCCTGTGGTACCCATACCACACCATCTTTAACTTTAAATTCATTCAGACCAGCTTGCCCGAAAGCAATCTGCATGCGCTGCAAATCTCGAGTTTTCAAATTATAGCCTTGCAACAGCTCCTGCATCGGAGCGCTGACTTGCTGTTGGCTGACGTGCAACACCGCCAAAATCGCGACAATAACCGACGCAAGCGTCAGTAGGCGCACACTACTCTTTGAAAACCAGCGAGTGATCAGGTTTTGATCGGAGACGGAAGAGTCCATTTCTTTGTCCGATTGGGGGCATATTCAATTGCGTCTAAGTACGCATCACCCCGCTTTTAGCGAAATCCAAGCGGTGCCGTCAATGGAGATAATCGCAAAATTCGCTTTAGACTTGGCTCACCTGCTTGATTACCGTGAAAGTCAGGTTGTAACCCGAAATCTGGCGACATCGGCTACGTAGCTGGATTCTCTAAAGAATCGCAGTTTGGATCTGTTCCATAATCCATCGGTTGATCTCACAGGGTGCGAGATCTTCTAAATTCTTAAGCGTCGGGTATTCGCGAGCCACCAAGTTCAAGAAACCAAACGTGAACAACTCTTGGAAATTGCGGCACATCGACGCCGCTGACGTTTTTCCTTCGCTGGCTTGATGGTGAGCCCAAAATACTGGCAATTGCCTAGCTTCTTTCCAGCGAGAGAGAACCGAATGCCCTTCCGGCATCGGACCGTTGAGTGCGATTACGCCTGCAAACTGCTCAGGTTGGCTCATCGCAATCCGCAGCGCCATCGTACCGCCACCACCTAGTCCTGCCAAGAAAATCCGGTTCTTGGCGATATTAAATCGCGAACTAGCGTCCCGGATCGCAGTAAAAACGGATTCTTGGGCCACTTGGATGGAATCAAAGTCTTGTTCCCAATGGTAACCGCACTGAAAGTTACCCACGGGTGCCTGAGGAGCCACACCGAAGTAGTTTTGCATGCTGATACTAGGCAAAATCGATTGCAATTGAGTCGCCTTTTGCCCGTCAGAATGCAGCCACACGATCAATGGGTAGGCGTAGTTCTTTTCATATTGCAACGGACCAAACAGACAGGTCTCTTGCGCCGAAGAATTTACCGGGCCATCAAATGCATTCGGAACACTTCTGGAAACTGCTTGAGAGGCTGGTTCTGAAACCGGCGACGAAGCCAACGGGCTTAACTTAATTCGATTCATTCAGCTTCACTTTTGAAGTGGCGGAGTGGTTAAAAGTGCAAGCGCTTTTTAATGAAATGCAAATCTTAAGTCAATGTCAGCCCGTTCTAAATGCTATGTGATCACTGAAAGTGGATTCGTTAATTATCAAGAAGCCAGCGAAATGAGAAATTTCCAGAATGCTAGCGAATGCAATGTGCCAAGGTTAAAAAAAAACAGCTTGGCCAATCGACCAAGCTGTTCCCACTGTTAAAAGTGTCAATTTTTTATGCTCTTGGTATGTCTGGTCAATTTCCATTTGAAACTAACCACCCCCAAGAACTCCTTCACTACCTTTGGGTGCGAAGGACAAACGCAGCTGAATCAACCACTGGTTGAGCTGACCTAGTGGTGCTGCCACCGCTAGGAACAATCGTTCCTTCGGTTGTTGCAGCCGGAGCAGCAGGAGCGGTAGGAGCAGCAGGAACCACTGGCTGAGCCACTGGCTGTGCAACAGGAGCCGTTCCCATGCTTGTTGGAGCATGGTCATAAACCACCCCAGCGTCGCCGCAAGACGAGCAACCGGAATTGCAGCCAGTGTTGCAACCGCTATCGCAGCCCATGTTTGGGCAAGCAGGCATGCAACGGCCACAGTTGCTTGTGTCGCGAACAATTCGATCGCCACGCAAACGGTTTAGCAAAGTCAAACCGTTAGTACGGTTTCTGCAACCACCATTGCACGATGAATCACCGCAACGGTTACAACCACCAACCCGTAGACGTTGACCAAGCTGGCGGCCACCACAAGATGAATCACCGCAACCACCACAGCTCGAAGCCACAGGAGCGGCATCACATCCGCAATCGGGAGCAGGAGC
>CAZKTR010000050.1:0-13791 GCA_964555525.1 uncultured Pirellulaceae bacterium | reverse complement strand
TAAACAACTGGATCGTCGGGATACCGTCAGGCAAACGCGGCATGAACTGGCCCGTGGCGTTGGGAGTCGCAATCGCTGTGTTTGTACTCAACCTTGGCTTTGGCTTGATCTGTCTTAACAACGCTTCGCGAATTAAACAACAACGACAAACTGAATCTGTTTCAACAACACCAACATTGAAAGTCGGTTTAGTCCAAACAAACTTCGACGTCGTCTTTGCTCCAACATCCATGGAGGACTTAGAGCTTCGATACGCCGAAGTAATCAAACTGACTAATCGGGCCGCACGTGAACGCCCTGATCTGCTTGTTTGGCCGGAGTCGGGTTTCTTCCCTTATCGTTGGCAACTAGAAGACAGTGAACTACAGTCAGCCGCTGAATCGGAAGATTTACTTCGCTTATTCTGGGAGCAAGCCGTTGGCAGTGACCGGTCTGGTGGAACGCCACTCCTATCGGGCGTGTTAGTCCAAAATTATCCGAAAAACAAATTCTACAACTCGGCGGTGTTGATTGACCACCAAGGACGATTACTCGAGCGCTATGACAAAATCCATCCTGTGATGTTTGGCGAGTACATTCCGTTTGGAAAGATGTTTCCATTCCTGGAAGACATGGCGCCGATGACATCGATCGAATTTGGACAAGAATTCCGCGCGTATCCGATCAACGGTATTAACATCGCACCAAATATCTGTTTTGAAACCACGGTTCCGCATCTAATTCGTCGTCAGATGGACGAACTTTCCGACGCAGGACAAGAACCAGATGTGATGGTCAACTTGACCAATGATGGCTGGTTTTTTGGCACTGCTTGTTTGGATCATCATTTAGCTTGCAATATTTTTCGCGCTGTTGAAATGCGAAAGCCACATCTTGTTTGTGCAAACACTGGCTTGTCAGCACATATTGGTGTTTACGGTCAACTTCATTCGGTCGGACCACGCCGAGCCCCCGACATACTGCAAGCCATCATCAGCAAGCATACCGACCGTTCGATCTATCGGACGATCGGCGATTGGTTGCCGTTTCTGTTTGGCTGGATTTCTTTAATCGCTTTACTGTCTGGTCTATGGCAGCCAAAAACGACCAAAGGCGACTCAGTTTAACGACGAGCCGGCAGGCGACCGTCCATCTCTCTAACGTTCCGTTGGAATATTTCTCAGCGACAAAAATCTCGCCAACGGGTGTCTACGACTCTATCTTTAGCGTTAGAATAAAAATTCAAATATCCAACCCGAAGCGTTATCTAACCACAAGTTTACTCTAGATTTCGCTCATTCGATTTGCAGGCAAGGAATCAAGATGCATAACAATTTTCTCTCACGTCAAACCCTCGCAGCTCTGTTGTTTTTGGCAACGTTTTTTGCAAGCCTGCCCAGCACCAGTGTTGCTGACGAAGGCATGTGGTTGTTCAACGACTTACCGAAAGAGTACTTAAAGTCCAAATACGGCTTTGAACCGACCGAAGCCTGGGCTGAAAAACTGATGAAATCCTGCGTACGATTCAATGTCGGCGGGTCAGCTTCGTTTGTATCCAGTAACGGATTAGTTTTAACCAACCATCACGTCGCCTTCGATACGCTTTCAAAACTCAGCGACGAAAACAACAACTACGCCAAGGATGGTTTCTTGGCTCGAACGATGGAGCAAGAACTAAAAGCACCTGACCTTGAATTGAATCAGTTACTGAAAATCTCGGACGTCACCGACCAAGTAAATGCTGCGGTCACTGACGAAATGTCTCCCAGCGATGCCGCAAAAGCCAGGCGCAGTAAAATCGGCAAAATTGAATCGGCGGCAACCGAAGAGTCGGGCCTAAGAAGTGATGTCGTTACCCTGTACGGCGGCGGCAAGTACCATTTGTACCAATACAAAAAGTACACCGATGTTCGTTTGGTTTGGGCTCCTGAAGCCGGGATCGCGTTCTTCGGTGGCGACGCCGATAACTTTGAATACCCTCGATACAATTTAGATGCGACGATCTTTCGTGTTTATGAAGACGGCAAGCCGGCCAAGATCGAACACTTTCTAAAATGGTCCGACAACGGCCCCCAAGAAAAAGAACTCACCTTCGTCGCCGGCAACCCGGGTCGAACCAGTCGGATTTATACGAATGCGGCTCTGAAGCATCAACGTGATGTTCGCTTGCCGTACGTCATGGATTTTATTCGGCGACGCGAAGTTTTGTTGCAGCAATTTGGCTTGGGCGGTCCAGAACTCGAACGGATTGCCAAGGATCAACTGTTTGGCATTCAGAATTCGCGCAAAGCACGCACGGGCATGCTTCAAGGATTGCAAACTCCTGCCATTATGGAAGCGGCCGCCAAAAATGAAGCTGAGTTGCTGGCCCAAGTAAAATCCGATCCCACTTTGGCTGACAACGCTTCTGCGTGGGATAAGATCGCAGAAGTTCAAGCCAAACTCGCGGACAAACAAGGTAAAGGCGTTTTAATTAGCTCGCGGATGTTCAGAATTGCTCAGCAAATCGTTCAAATGGTGGCCGAAGACCAAAAGCCGTCGAACGAACGCTTGTCGGAATTCCAAGAAGCCGGACGTAAGTCTCTCGAACAACAACTGTATTCGACTGCAGAGATTTATCCTGAGCTACAGATGACGGTACTGGCCGACGAGATTGCTCGGATGTGCGAACTGCGCGGCGCCGACGATCCCCTTTGTCAAAAGATTCTGGCGGGTAAAAATCCAATTGATCGAGCGGCGGAGTTGATCCTGGGGTCAAAGTTGAATGATCCAGAAGCGCGAAAACAGATGGTCGCCAGCGGCCTTGAAGGCGTTAAAGCCTCATCGGATCCGTTGATTCAGTTGGCCTGGGCGGTTGACGACAAAGTCCGTGAGGACCGTGCTGAATCCGAAGCGTTGGCTGAAGTTGAACGTCAGGCTTATGCTCAGATTTCTGAAGTAATGTTTAAAGCTCGCGGCACATCGGTTTATCCGGATGCTACGTTCACTTTGCGATTGGCCTTTGGTCCGGTGATCGGCTACGAAGAAAATGGCCAGCAGATTCCGGCGTTTACCGACGTCGACGGCACGTTTGCCCATGAAGAAGATCACGAGGGCCAAAAGGATTTCAAATTGCCTGAGAGCTGGGTGAAAGCCAAGGGCAAAATCCCCGGCAGCACACGAATGAATTTTGTTTCTACTTGTGACATCATCGGTGGCAACTCGGGTTCGCCGGTTGTGAACAAGGATCTAGAGTTGGTTGGTTTGATCTTTGACGGCAATATTCAGTCGTTGATCGCCAATTTTGCCTATTCGGACACCCAAGGCCGCTCGGTTAGCGTGCACAGCAGTGCGATTCGCGAAGCGTTGCGACATGTCTACGATGCTGAATTTTTGGCGTCGCAGCTTGGAAAGTGATACCAACTGTGCCGGCCACTGTAATTAGGCAGGCGATCGAAAACACGGTCGCCTGCCGGATAGTCGTTAAACTGCCGGCTATAGAGTTACTAAACGTGAACAGATATTTTTTGCGGCGTGTTTTAAAATACAATGCATTACTAAAATCGCAATGCTTTAAAACCGCCTTCTGATAATTGAGAACTACTGGGATTGACCGGCGTTTGAAGTGTGTTCGCCTCGCTCGTGCGGTAGGTCTTACGGGACCGATAAAGCTCAAGTCGAGTAACCATGCCATTTAGTTGCTCCCTCGAATACCCTCCCGAACCCTGGTCCATCTTATCCACGGCCTGCCGTTGAAACTGAATCGCTTTATCGAACTCGCCAACTTCCGCGTAACATGCCGCATAAATCTCAAACGTTGATGCTGGCTGGTCACTCAAGTTCTCCGAATCAGGATCGATTAACGCCAACGCCGCCACGCCATCGCGGTGAGCTTCATTGGGGCAAGTCGCCAACAACCAAGCCAGCACATTTTTACTCCGTGGTTGATCAGGTGCTAATTGATTGACTCGTGAAAACAAATGGGTCGCACGTTTAAAATTACCGGTGATAAATTCGGCTTCGGCCAACATTCGCATAAACGTCAAGTCCGATGGCTGGAGTTCATGGGCCTTTTGCAGTAGCTTTCTTGCGAACTTCGGTTCGTCATTGATCAAATACAAGTACCCCAAATCTCCTGCCAAGTACGGCAAACTAGGACGCTCATCGTAAGCGTCGCCCAACACTCGCATCGCTTCGCCATAATTGTCCATCTGAAACAGCACGCGTCCCTTCATTGCAAGCACTTCGACGTGAGGATTCGTCTCGTAATATTCCGTCAGCTTCGCCAACGCTTTGGACGGTCGATCTTGCAGCAGCTTAATTTTGGCAATCCCAATCGTTGCTCGCCATTCATCTGGATCCAACTCCAACACTCGCTCAAATCCAGCCTCAGCTTCCGGCAAACTTAATCCGCTGTCACTGACGGCCAACGCTTGATTGTCGGCCTCAATTTCCCCAAGTTCAATCAAACTAGTCGCTAACGCTTGCTCAATTGCCAGATTACTGCGACCAAGTAGCGTAGCGATGTTGTCAGGATCTCTATTAAGTGCAGCCTTGTAATATTGCTGCGCCAGATCGTAACGCCCCATCGCAGCAAAGTCTTTGGCTTCATTTTTAAGATCGTTGCCTACCTCGCCAGACGCATTTTTCAACAAATCATTCGCGGCGTCTTTAAAGCCAGCGTTGTTTAATCGAGCGATCAGCTTACGAGAATCGACTTGCAAAGCCGAATTAACCCAGAAGCCGGTTTTAGATTCGGTAAATTCGTCTTCGACCAACCGGTTTGCCGGATCGCAGAGTTTTAAATCTGCAAGTAGTTGATTCCTTTCGAACGAATCGACAGGGTAAAACCCTACCACCCTCTTTTGACCGTCAACCAACAAGCCAAAGGGACTCTCTGGAAGCTCCCTTTTTCCATACCAGTGAGCAAAAACGATCCGCATCGTCTCGATTCCGCCGACCGAAAGCGAAGTCCAATTTTTGATCTCTGGTGCGCTGTCAGAAAAATCCTGCAAGTACTTCCATTGCTCGTCAGGCCGCAAATCAGACGAATCCGTAAAAACAGTGACGACTTCGGCGTTAGCTTTTTCAAGATCGCCTACGAATTGGTTGAGTTCCTCCAATGCTTGTTCCGACTGACCATTTGAGCCCCAGAATAAAAAGACGGATGGTTTATCGTCGGTAGTCTTAAGCCGATTCCATTTCCCCGACGCCACTTGAACTTCCGGCAACGGCAAGGGGAACCGTGGTGCAAACAAAGTTCGCTGGTCCGACAACGGTTGCTGAACAGAGCCTTTCAACTGAGAACCTCCAATCTTCAACCGGTATCGATCGTTTGTTTTCGTGGTGGGCTTTTCATTTCCTTCGGCCAGTTCGTACATCGTACCGACAGTCAGGTGCTTCATACGATGTACCTTTCCTGATGGCCAATAGATCGAAGCAGATTCGATTTTTTCGGCAGCACCGACACCGAAAGTCAATCGCTTGGACGACTGACTTAAAAACCCGCTGCCAGCTTGAACCGTTTTCACAATCGGCGCGGCGCTCGCATTTAGCTTTACTTCAACACGAGCCCCAATTGCGTCCCGGTTAGAATCCTCGCCTTCGAGAATAAACGAGATGGAATTACGACGGTCTAACTTGTTGATGAACACTCGCAACTGCGGACCTGTTCGACTCATGACCAACACATCGGTATCGCCGTCATGGTCCCAATCGGTCGCCACCATCGCGCGAGCGTCTTCGGAATAGTCTTGTCTAGAGTCGAGCCCAGAAATAGATGAGATTTCAGCAAATCCATTGGAACCAATGCTTGCGTAACAACGGTTTTTCTGCTGAGAGTAAACCGAACACTCTTCGAACTTGGCTTCTTCAATCAGTGATTCGTTTTGGCCTGCAGTGCCGAACTTCCCGAGTGAATTCGCGGGGTCCATTTTTGGATTCGGATAAATCCAAGCAAGATCCTCTAACTTATTTCTTGTCAGCCCTCCATTACCAATCAGCAAATCATCCCGACCGTCGTTATTCACATCCACCGCCAGAGACGTCGTCGCGTATTGATTATTAAACAGCGGCGCCCGCAAAAAGAACGGTTTTGTCGAATCGGCTTGACCACCAAAACTAACATGACTCTCGTTCGCATTGCTCATGGCTAGTTGGCAATCGCTGGCAACAAACAAGTCAATCCAACCGTCGCCATTGAAATCGCCGGATGACACACTTTGCTGGCCCGGTAAACTACTGGCCACCAACTCAGCAGCTCGCTTGAAAAAACCATCGGTGTTTACAAACTGAATCCCGCCTGACTTGCCTGCGGTCACGTAAAGGTCTTGATCGCCGTCTAGATCACGGTCAAACCAGATCGCCGAACGGGCGTCCAGTGGGGCCTCGCTGACCAAACCAACCGACGCTGTCACGTCTGTAAAACGAAATGATTCGTCATTGCGGAGCAACACGCTACCGGCGAGCAAATTCACGGTCGCCTCAACGCTTTGCGCCGAAGTTCGCGAACCTGTTTGACGGCACAAAAATAAATCGAGGTCACCATCATTGTCGTAGTCTGCTGCCGAAAGGCTCAGCCCATTACAGCAACGATCAATTTTTTCAATCAAATCAAAACGATCACCCGCGTTCGAAAACAGCACAAGATCCGATTTGGTTGCCACTACGAGATCTTGGTCACCGTCGTTGTCCAAATCGACCAATAGTGAAGAACGAGAATCGTCGAGCATGTTTGCGCCATACTCTTCGCTTTTGTCAACTGCCGAGCCGTCTCGTTGTTGTATCAATAACCGATTCGGTACACCTTGAGGCTGACACACATAAAGATCGTCCCTGCCGTCATTGTTTATATCGCCAACGGACAGCCCTAAATTCCCCTCCGTATCGATGCCAGGCAGCTTGTTGGCCCATTGATCTACGCCATAGATAAGTTGTTCTCTTAAGCAACCACTATTAGCGAGAATTGAATCAGTGGAATCATCAAAGAGCTTAGCCTCGTTCAAGCTTAGCGTCACGATCTCAGCAGCTGGTACTTTTACCGACAAAAGCTCCAGCTGTTCGGTTTCCGTCCGAGCCCAAGTTGTTTGCCAAACCGAGTTAACTTGCAATACATTTTTGCCAACGCCCGACCGACTCCATTCATCGTTGCTCTGCTTCCGCGACCCGACAGCTTCGGTAAACAACGATGCTTTGAATTCATCTCCGCTTTGCTCTAGACCTTCAAGGCGAATGTCGATGCGAAAATCGTCACAATCGACTACAGGAGCCATCGAATTTGCTAAAAACTGCTGAAACGCTCGCTTGCCAGAAAACTCAGGAGCAGCCTTAGATCCAGTATATCGCCGGACGTTCGTAGCTAGGTCACTTCGAATGACTGGAAACTTTTCAGGGTCGATTCCAATTCCTACAAATGTTCGCTCAATCCAATCCGGACGTACGACTTTTCTCCCAGTCGTTTGATTGCGAATGTAACGTTTTAGCTCCTTCAACTGCAGCTGTATCGCTAGACTCGCCGACTGCTCCGGCGTCACCTGACTAAGCAATCTCTGATGGAGGTTTTCTGTGGGTTTAAAGTCCGCGGGGGAATCGTAAGCATTCGCCAACGCAGCAAACGGCACAACGTTGGTTTGGGTCGAGGATCCTGACGCTGACCAGAACCGCCAAGCCAATACTGAGCCGCCTAGAAATAACAAAGCAAACAAGCCGAAACCAACAGCCGCTACTAACGGTGAAGACTCGTGGCGAGAATCGAAGGAGGCCATGAATGATCGAAATTTATCAGGGAGTGGGGAACAAGATGTGTCTGTCTGAATGCTACTGAAACCCACGAAAATGGTAAGCCATTAGTCAGACAGCCTCCATTTTCGTTAATTCCCACATAATAACAAGCATCGACTCGGGGGGCACATCAAGAAATAAACGAAAAAGCCCACTCAATACTCGACCACAGCCACCGCTGAAGCAAAAGAAACTATTTCGGACTCAACAAAACTGGCGATTGCCAGTTGTTGTGTGCACGATCACAAATGTCATGGATTTTGAAATAACGCCCCCAATGGGCTCTCAGATAGTCATTTGAATGCCAGACATTACAGTTGTAAACATCACTCTGGGACATCCGGAACACCAACCTACTCTCAGGCATCGGGCTCCGAAACAAAGCTTCGTCGACGTGGAGATGATTGCTATCAATTTTGTTTGCGCGACTCAAATGTTCCAATAAATAAGGCGATTCCAAATAACAATTCCACATCGCATCATTTTGAGTCGTCAAATACAACAATCCACCAGGCTGAGTAATTCGCCGCAACTCCAACAACCAAGCGTCTTCGAAGTGGTCGATGTGAGTGAAAACCGAAAACGCCGCAACCACATCAAAGTAGTTATCTGGGAAAGGCAAGTGTGGGTTCGCGTTGTTCAAAAACGTCTTGATCGAAGCCGGAAAATGTCGTTTGTTCCAATTGATATTTTCAACCGCAAAGTCACAGCCCCAAACATCATATTTTTCACCGCCAAAAACTGCCGGCTGCCTCAGAAAACGACCGCTCGCACATCCAAAATCCAACAAACTAATCGGCTGTCCGACGCGGGGTTTTAAGTGGCGTTCCATCGCGGTCTGAACATTCAGCCAATCACAATGCCCGGTCGCCCAAAAATATGGCGATGATTGAACCGTACCATAGCCCTCACGATCAACCGGCATCGGAATCGGATACCTGTCCTGTGCGGTAAGCTCTCGAAAGTCCAACTGCTTCTCTTCGCGGTCAAGGTTTCGATAGCTGACGGTGGTATGCTTTAAATCAGCCAGTAGCTCGGCAACCGGCGGTAACACCTGATTGATATTGGTCGCTTTCCTATGGACCTTAAACGGATTTTCAGACATACATTTGCAACGAGATAAATTTTGAAAAAGCCATTTTGGTGATTGAGGCAAATCATTTTCAGCTACTGCAAAACATCAATAAGCCGCCAAGGATCCACCTTCAAGTACGTGAGTCTAACACAATCCACAGCTGAATTTGCGACTCGGTTAAAAAGCACCCGAAGTCACTAGTCTTCAACTCTGACGATCTTGTCGCCGCCGCTAGTATCATTGATATTTACGCAAGCAGTTTGGCGTTCGGGGCGGACACCGTCTGCGGTGACGGTCACGGTTAGGCACTGTTTGCCGGCACCTTTTGCGATCGCGGTAAACGGGAAGGATTCGGATTGGCTGACTTGTATTGAGCCATTGTCAACCAAGCGGATTTTCGCCGGATTTGATCTGCCGGGACGAACAAGTCCCGGATCGTAGGCGATCGTGATTTCGACGTTTTCAAGTGGTTGGTCGAACCGGTTTTCAACACGCAGTAGAAAATCTGCTTCGTCACCGACTTGGACATTGTAAGGACCTTTAATTACTAGATGGATACCTGGCTGAGCGATTTCTGTTTCAGCGGGCTTCTGCTCCATTTCCCGACCGGAGTTCATGGGATCTTGATAGGACGGTGGTAAAGGAATTACCGACATCCCGGGAGTTGCTGCTGGGGCACCTGTTAAAACCGGCTCGATCTTCGGATGCTTGGCTTCGTAATCATCGAGCGCCTTGCCGACTTCCTTCAAGTTCTCGATGACCTCAGCCCGTTTAGTGGCGTCTGTTCGGTCGCAGCCTGTTTGCGGCAGCAACATTAGGCCAACCGTCGATAGCGCACCTAGCAGTATCACATTTTTTATCATATCCGTTTTCTTGAAAAGAATTTGTGGCTGCGGCGGTTTGGAATCCCGGCGATTAAGCGGCTCTAGGATACGTTTTTACAGACCAAAAGGCAACTCAACGGCTAAAAAGCGACATCCTCCGGAGAGCCCCGTTACAACAAAGCACTAACGAAGCTTTGTGTCCTTCTTTGCCTTCTTAGCCATCGCACTACGGACCGAATTGATGTACTTCATCGGCTCTTTTTGAAAACGACCACGAGTGTCGGCGGTCTTGAACAAAACAATACGCTGGTTAGGTGCGTCACCCATAAAAGTACCGAACTGCTCTTCACCTTCAACTAGCTTACCTGTTTCCTCAAAGAGCACCGGATCAAAACCAGCTAACAACGGACTCAGTTGATCTGGATTGGCAAGAAACGCTTCGCGATTTTCGGCACTCGCAAACAAATAAACTCGGTCGCGGTGAACACAACCAATTTCTTTCTTTCCGTCGACCCATTGGCCCTGAGCTAAGAGCGTAACTGGGCACTTGCCTTTGAGGGCATACTTAGGCCGCACCGTGGAAGGATTATTGGCACTTACGATCCTCGCCCGATTGCCCGACGATGCCGCAGCTGGTGCTTGAGCCACTGCGCCTTGCCGAATGATTCGGCCGTGATTCCTCGAAGGCTGAGTCGCCGCACTTGTATTAAGATTGATCACAACCTGTGGTTGAGGTGTGGGCTGGGCTTGAACAATCGTCACCTGAGGTTGAGGTGCAGGCTGAGCTTGAACAATCGTCGCCTGAGCAGGTGGCTCAACCGGTACCTGCTGCCGACCAATACGGAAATCATTTTTGAGCGGCTGCTCGGCAGCGACCAGGCGACCTTCCACCGCCGGAATCGCTGTATCAGCAATCTTTACAACACCCTCAACCATCACCGGAGGTCGAGGCACCGCAACATCCGTGCGTATCTTAGACCGCGGCTTTACAGCGGGCGATGACGGTCGCTTAAAGTTAGGCCGCGAGAAATCGGGAGTAGTAATCGTTGGCGTATTACTGACAAACGCCTGCGTTGGTTCCTTAGCAACCGGATCCGTTTTAGGCTTGGCTGTTGTCTTAAGTGCCTTTTTTAGATCATCGATTGGAGCATAGGCAAAATCATTTTTACCGTCTTTGTCGGCAGAGCGATCTTTAAACTCAGGCAATTTTGGAGCCGTAAACTTCGGTAGCGTCAATTTTCGACCAACAACCTGAACCGATTTTTTCTCTTGCTCTTTCGAACCAACATCTCCTGAAACGGCGGCCATACTAGGAAAGCTAAACTCTTTGCTTTCATCATACTGACTCAAGTCTTCGGTAACATTGCGTTCAACTTGCTTAACGTTTTCGCCCGTAATTGTTGGTGGAGCAGGCGGAGAAAGACTCGCCCCACCCGCTGGGGACGTCACAAACTGATTTGGAATGACACTGCCAGCGCCTACATTATTTTTGCTGGCCGACGAAGCACTGACACTCGCCCCCTTAAAGAACGGGTTGTCCGAAAGCTTAGGGCCTCGACTTCCATTTAACCGCTTTTCCTCCTCTGCCATAAAGAGCCTTGCTTTTTGCTTAAGCAATTTTGCTTCTATCGCTCGGATCTCGGCCGCTCGATCCGCGCTATTGAGACCTCTCTGAAGCCGCTGCCCTTCGACAGTCGTCGCTGCCATTTCGTGCGTGGGGCCTTCAAGATCAAGGTCGCTCTTGTTTTGACTCAAACCACCAACCTTCTCAACCACCTGATGCATTTGCTTGATACCGGTGTTGATAGACTCGCGATCGCCAGTATTTAGCTTTTGCAGCGGAACATCCAAGCGATTAAACATCTTTAGATAATCGGTACTAATTTTTGGGCTATGGCGATTGACGATCGTTTCGCCTTCAGGAGTCATCACAATGTCATAAGGAATTCGCGGAACGCCCAACTGCCTGACCAGCGAATCGTTTTCATCCACGTCAATCTTGACGGCCACTACATTCCGGTCAGACGTGCGAATGACAGTTGGATCGCTAAACACAAACGACTCCAACTTCTTACATGGCGCACACCAGTCAGCTGCAAAGTGCAACCACACCAATCGGTTGGTCTTGGCCGCCTCTGCCTTTGCCTCGTCCAGGTTTTGACGCCATTGGATCTCTTGAGCAGTCGCAGTAGACCGACAAGCCCCCAGTAAAGCCACAAAAAACGCGAGGCCGAGCAAAATCGATTTTGAGTAATTAATGGGTGTGTTCATAGTGAATCAGCGTGAATTTACGTAGCTTAAGCAAGAACGGTCCTATCAATTAGTTCGGCTTGAACGATTCGGAGGATTCGCCAAAAACACGGTTGTGAACCGGTTTTACAAAACAATTCTCAATTACTTGGTAGTTTGGGGCCGATAAGCAAAATGCAGAAAAGTTTTCAATTTGCCGTTTTCCACTTGACATCGACGCTCGATTTACTGAAACTCTGATTAATCAAGCTTCGCCTGTCTGTGAGAAACGACGTGCTTGAGGTGAATAGCTAGAATTTTCGAGCTGCTCCCCCACAAGCCGCACTCTCGACAGGGTCTCGGAAACGATTTTCGTTCTTGAACTTCGTTTCACAATCCAGGATCGCCCCACCGGGGATCTCTCTTCGCTCGGAACATTACATCAGCATTAAATGCTGAGTGGTATAGCGGGCAATCGGATGGCTGGCCCAGTGTTGTTTCTGCTTCGCAGTTCAGACGGGTGCGTAGTTTGACCAGTTTTTGGTTGGCTTTGCTCAAGTGAGCCTGGCCACATCTTTCCATTTTTGCAAGCAACGGAATCGCTTTGCTAAAACACTGCTCAAGTTGAGCCGTGGACGGCTTGTTCGATCTGAATCCAGATTGACTCGCTAAAAGTTTAGCGGTTTCGTACATGATTTCATGTGCTTGAAGTGTCCGTACAGCAGTTGTTTTTTATCGATGCATAAAATCGACACGCAGTACGCCCCTTTGACAAAGGCGTTTAGCTTTTAGGTTTTCTATTTATGGCCCAAAAAAGAACCCGCTCGAAAAAATCGAGTGATGACTCCGCCGTTAAGGCATTTGACAGTGATTTTGTTGGATCACCCGACGAACTCGACATCGACTGGGGCACTGACAACAGTGACTCAAACGAAAAGAAAAGTCGCACCTCCACCAAAAGTAAGAGCAAAAGCAAGAGTCGTGATGACGACGATCGCCCAGCAAAAACCCGTCGAACCCGTAGTCGAAAAACCGAAGACAGCGACACACGCGATTCGGATCAACCAAACAACGATGCCGACAACAATGATCGTGAAGGCGGTTCGTCGGACGATAACAACCGCAGCGAACGATCATCAGGTCGCGGCCGAGGTCGAGGCCGCGGACGAGGCCGTTCAGGTGGCGGCGACAACAACGGCGATTCGCAAAACCAAGGCAACTCAGGCGGGTCAAACCGTGGTGGCCGTGGGCGACGCCGGCGAGGAAGCGGGAATAACTCGCAAGGCAATAAAAGCCGCGGCAACTCCGGAAACAAAAACCGCAACAACAATGGTGGTCGCAACCGCAAACGACACAGCGACCCGGTTGAATTCGACGATGTCGAATTGGTCGAAGGCGTTGGCATGCTCGAAATGCATCCTAACGGCTACGGTTTCTTACGCTCACCAGCGAACAACTTCTCTCGTGAACGCAGCGATCCGTTTGTTCCCGGCACCATGATCGAAAAATTCGGCTTGCGTGCAGGCGTGCTCATCAATGCCAAAGTCCAACCCGCTCGACGACAACAAGGACCTCGCGTTCGTGAATTGATCGACGTCGATGGCATGGCTCCCGAAGAGTACACCGAAGTCAAAAACTTCGACCAGCTGACTCCAATCAACCCGGAGCAATGGTACCAACTGGAAACAGGACCAACGCCATTAACCACCCGAGTGATGGACTTGCTCACGCCACTGGGCAAAGGACAACGTGCTTTGATCGTTGCTCCGCCACGTAGCGGTAAAACCATCATGATGCAGCACATCGCGCACGGCATCTCGGAAAACTATCCGGATTCTAAGCTGATCGTCCTGCTGATTGACGAACGCCCGGAAGAAGTTACCGACATGCGTCGTAACGTTAACGGCGAAGTTGTCGCCAGTAGCT
>CAZKTR010000049.1:0-14035 GCA_964555525.1 uncultured Pirellulaceae bacterium | reverse complement strand
GGCAAATCGCCTGAATTCTGGGGAATCCAGCTACGCTAAAAACACGAAAGTCGAAGTTTGCCCGCGTTGATTTTCAATGCGAAAGCCCTTCTAATTGTCTATTCAGAATAGGGGTAGCCCGAGTGTTTTGACGGCTTCGACGGACGGTTTTCAACTCGGTCCAAAACCACCCTTTTCACATCCTTAAAATAATTCTTACACACGATACTTTTACGGAACCCAAACATGTCTGCTGCTGGCCTTACCGATCTCCAACAAAAACAGTTGTCCCATGTCGACGAGATGCTTCAAGAAAGCTCGGACAGCCAAAGTGTTGCGAAGGACCTGTTTTTCGGTCGCTTCTGCGAACAAGCGGTTTTTCCTTTTCCCGAACAAGATGAGGAAGGCGCCGCATCGTTGGAAGCTTTTCTGGACGAGCTACGAGCCTTCTGCAAAGAAAACATTGACGCCGACGCGATCGATCGCAATGGTAAGATCCCGGCGAGCGTCATTAAAGGGCTCGGCAAGCTAGGCGTGCTGGGCTTTACTGCTGATACGTCCGTTGGCGGGCAAGGCGGTTCGCAATTTGAGTTTTGTAAGATCATGGAAGTGCTGGGCGAATACTGTAGCTCAACGGCTGCCTTTGTGAGCTCGCAACAATCCGTTGGCTTAAAGGCCATTGAATTGTTTGGCAGCGACGCACAAAAAGAACAGTGGGGCCAAGCAATCGCCAGCGGGAAAAAGTCGGTCGCATTTGCTCTGACCGAAGCCCAAGCTGGTTCTGATATCAATAACGTTCGAACGCGAGCCGAACCAGACGGCGACGACGCGTTCGTGATCTCGGGCGACAAACGCTGGATCACTAACGGCGCCGATGCGGACGTGTTGATCGTCATGGCTCGTACTCCCGACCATGCTCATCCCGACGGAGCCGTGACCGCATTTTTGATTCCAATGGATGCCGCAGGCGTTAAGGTAACTGAAAAGCGACTAGAAAAAATTGGTTTTCGAGGGGTCACCACCAGCAACATTAGCTTGACTGACGTCAAGGTTACCAGCGACGACGTGATCGGCAAACTCGGGTCTGGCATGGAAGTGGTCGACACCGTACTGGCGTTCGGCCGTATGTCGATGGGGTCAGCAGCTGTCGGCGCGACGAAGTTTTGCATTGAAAAAATGATCGAACGTGCCAACGGTCGGCACCAGTTCGGAATTACACTGGGCGATTTTGAGTTGGTCCAACAGAAAATTTCCACTGCTGCAGCCGACTGCTACGCGATGGAAAGTGCAAACTTACACTTGGCTAAATCGCTTACTGCCGACACTTCTGAATGCGATACCGAAGCCGCAATGATCAAGGTTTTCGGTAGCGAAACACTCTGGAAAACAGCCAACGATTGCTTGGAAGTTTGGGGTGGGTTGGGAGTCTTTACTGACCAACCGTTCGAACGACTTGTTCGAGACGCAAGATTGAACTTGATTGGAGATTGTGCAAACGACGCGTTGCGTAGCTTTATCGCATTGGTCGGTTTCCGGCACGTTGGCAAGGATCTCAACTCCGAAGATGGGGGACTCGTCAGTGGCATCAGAAAGAAACTGGGCGTGATGGGCGAATCACTGGTGAACCCTTCCCTGCCCATCAAGCACGATCACTTGAAGTTCTACGCTCGTGGTATCTCCAAGCAAATCGGTCAACTTTCGTGGCAGCTGAAAATGGCACTGACTAAAAACGCAAGCAAAGTTTACGCCCAGCAACACGTCCAAGGGCGACTAGCAGACATTGCTACTGAGCTGTTCATGGCGACTTGCGTTTATGCAAGGATTAGCGGGGTAATGGTCAACGGTACGATCCCACAACCCATTCGTGACCGCGAATATAAAATTGCTCAGATGTACCTGACACTGGCCCATCGTCGCAACGAACATCGGCTGGAAGACATGAAGCAGAACTGTGACAAAGAGATCAGTTCGTTAGCGGAAATACTGCTTGGCGACGACGAACAGGCGTAATCAGCAATAGAAATTGACAGACAATGCGATGACTGCTTTTTTGGCGGTCGTCGCTTTTTTATGCGACACTCAAACCTCATCGAAATAATTCATGACAAAAAGAACTGATTCGATCCAATGGATCGGCGACGAATCGGGCCTGCTAGATTTGCTGGACCAAACGCTGCTGCCAACGACGCTCAAGCGGATTGAATGCCAGACGGTGGAAACGGTTTGGGAAGCGATCAAGATGCTTCGTGTACGAGGTGCCCCAGCGATCGGGATCGCGGCGGCTTATGGGGTGATCGTTGGTTTAAAAACGGTAGACGACGAAAACGAAGCAGCATTTTATGAACGCTTCGATTACGTTCTGACGTACTTAGCCGAAAGTCGCCCGACGGCAGTCAACCTGTTTTGGGCACTCGATCGAATGCGGCAGTGCGGTCAGCAGCAAAAAGACGCCGGCAGCAGTCTCGCACAAACACGATCGGCACTGTTGGCTGAAGCGATTGCGATCCACGAACAAGACCGGCAGATGTGCCACTCGATCGGAAAGCACGGCGTTGGTCTGCTTGAAGGCGTGTCGGGGGTGTTGACTCACTGCAACGCCGGTGGCTTGGCCACTGCCGAGTATGGGACGGCGCTAAGTGTTTTCTTTACCGCCCAAGACGAAGGTCACGACTTACATATCTACGTTGATGAAACTCGGCCGCTGCTGCAAGGGGCACGGTTGACCGCTTGGGAGTTAATGCAACGTAAGATTCCGGCCACGCTGATTTGCGATTCGATGGCGGCTCAAGTGATGCGAGAAGGCCGAGTCCAAGCGGTTGTAACGGGGGCGGATCGAGTCGCAGCTAATGGTGATTCGGCCAACAAGATCGGCACCTACTCTTTGGCAGTTTTGGCCAAGGCCCACGACATTCCGTTCTATATCGCAGCTCCGAGTAGCACGTTCGATTTGAGCTTGCCCACTGGTGACGGGATTCCAATCGAAGAACGAGACGCGATTGAGATCACTAACGGTTTCGGCAAGCAAACAGCTCCTGAAGGAGTTAACGTCTACAACCCGGCGTTTGATGTGACACCCGCGAACTTGATCGCGGCGATCATTACCGAAAAAGGAGTGATTAATCCAGTTACCGAAGCGAATGTTCGTGAGGTGGTCGAGGGGTGAATGGTGGTCTGATGAAAGTCAGATTCTTTATCAGGCGGGCGAGTGGGTGCCATGCTTCACGGCTTTGAGGAGTAAGATTATCGACTGTGTTGACATGCTTACGCGAGCGATGTGGTTTTGGAAAAGTCCCGTGAGCATGTTTTTTGAGGGGCACTTCAGAATCAATCCATTTCTATCGCGTAAACATGGCACCCTCACTGACCAAAGCCAATCGATGTTACCATTGGGAATGAGGGCTAAGGCTGTTAGCGAATTAGTTTCCCTCTAAATTTTCGGAAGAGCCACGAAAAAAGCCGCGAGAAACAAACAGTCTCTCGCGGCTTTTTAATTTTCAAAATGGTTGTCGGTTCTTAAGAACCATAGCCTGGTGGGACTTCAATCTGTCCAGCCTGATCTCCACCTTTTTTCTTTTTGCCTTTTTTACCCTTGCCTTTGCCTTTTTTCTTGCCCGAGCGACCGCCCGGTTTTCCTGAACCACTTCAGGTACCCTGTCATTGATGGGGCAATGGCAAGCCTTGAAGTTCCTCTAGGTCCATCCGAGCCAACCGTACGGCGGACTCAAGATCTTCAGCGGTCTTGGCTACGGCATCGGTATCGCCCGCAGCAGCTGCAATCTCGTTTAACTGCGTGTAGTGCTGTCGAGCAGATTCAATTTCCGGCTTCCAAACGTCTTCGTGCAAGCCTTCCAATCGCATCAACCAAGTTCGGTAGTACTGAGCATTGGCGAGGGCGCTTTGGGTTTCCATGATCAACTGTTGATCTGGTTCTGCTGCGCTGCGAAGATCCGTCAGAAGCGACTCGAGGCCATCACGAGCTTCGGGTAGCTGAGCAGCGTGCATCTGAGCCTTCGCTTTTTCAAGCTGCAAACGCTGAGAAAGATCCCGTTTGGCGGCTGGCAACTCATTCATGATCGCGTCAAATTGATCGACCGCAGTTGAGTAGTCTTCTAGAGAGACGTTCGTTCGGGCTTGGGCGAGCATTGAATCAACTTGGGCGAGCTTTGAATCAACTTGATCCATTTCGAGCATTTTTTGCCCGGGACCGTAGTGATAAATTGCCGCCGCCAATCCGATGAACAGCCAAGCAATGATAAATAGAGCTCTCATTGGCTTTCCGGTTTGAATTAAAAATTGGTTATTATTAGGTGTCGACTACATCGACAATCATAACAAATCGAAATTACTGAACTCACTCAAATCCCACTAAATCGCCAGATTGCAAGAAAAGTGACATATAAATGGGACTTTTCTTTAAAAATTTAGTGAGATTAACAACCAGCGACTCTGACTATCGACAGTAAGGTTCGACCGGTCGCATGGGTTCATTAGCTGCTACGGCAGCGTCTCTGGCTGTTTGATCGGCGAACATGTACAGTGCGTAACCGCCGTGGCCACCACCGCAATACTTGTTTGCTACGGCTCCTTCAACGGCGACAAGTTCTTGCATGCCTTCGCCTAACTGCACTTCATAGGAAGTTGCGACTGCTTTGGCCAGCATGTCAAAGTCACGTGCATGAACGGCTTGTTGAGCGATCTTTCCGGCTTTTTCAATTAGGTCATAATCTCGCTTGAGGTCGCAGTTGCTGGGCGTGTCGTGTTCGATTCCGGTCCAATAAATTGCCATTCGACCGGCCAACATTTCGCCGCTTTGTTTGAAGTCCAAAACAGGCAAGTGGCCGCTGCGCCAAACGCACAGTCCCGATTCGCGAATCACCGCCGGGTCTTGCCAGCCGACTCCTAAGTCCAGTTCTGCTTCCACTCCGTCTTCACCGTTGAGCAACGCCCAAGCTCCACTTCCCCCGAGTCCCGATCGCTGTTCGTAGTTCCAGTCTCGCAAGCTAACCATCGGCGAGATCGCACAGTTGACGATAAACGCACCTTCGCGTGAATGGCGCGGCACGTCCAACCAACCACCGGCAAAGTCAACTCGCAGTGGTGCATCGGTTGGAGCTTTTACCCATTTGACGATACTACTGGTCGACACAGGTGCAAATTTAGGCGGAGTCTTTGGCAGCACGTGATAGGTCGCACCGACTTCAGCGCAGAGCGCCTTTTTGACATCGGCATAGCTATCGTCTTCGGTAACGACCAACATGTGCGGTTTGTGTTCTAAGAAATAAGTCTTAAAGTCGAGTCCAAGGTCGTGGTCAGTACCAATGATGACTTCATCAATCACACTCATCCCTTCAAGGACCGCTTTTTTATGGACGTCGGGAATCGAGGATCGACGTTGCTTGTGGTGCCAGAGAACGTCTTCGGAAGCAAAGCAAACTGTTAAGTGATCACCAAGGGCTCGGGCTTCTTCAAAAAACTGAAGGTGTCCGGCGTGAATGATATCGTAACAACCAGAAACAAAAATACGCTTCATGACAAATTCGGTTTAGTTTAGAGTGAGACTAGGCGGTCGGGAAAACAATCAACCGACCCATCAGGCTTGGGGGCTAAATGCTCCCAACATAGAGTTTTTACGTGGAGTTTATGCTAGTTTAAATTCAATTCCAACACACCCCTAAAGTCGGACGATGCTTTCAGGAGATTGGGCCAGTTGGGCCGGCAAAGCGGGGCTACTCTTCCTCTCTGGAATCGCGGACCGCAAGTACCTTTTTCACCGTGGTTACAAGCTCACTCGGATTCACGTTGACGTTATATAACCGGTGTTGCCGGTCCAGCAACACGATCCTTCCATTTTTGGAGGATGGAACCTGAGAGAAAATAGGGCCTGTACCGGTACCGTCATCGTAACAAAACTCCCACCTGTCGCGTTGCTCTTTCTTTGTCTTAGTCGATTCTCGATTGAACATGACAGGATCTTTTTCGACTTGCACTGCAATAATTTTGACTGAATTTCGTTGCCACCGCTCACTCGCACCTGCGACTTGCTGGAGTACTTCTTCAGTATTGTCGGATGTACTCCAAAAAACAATCAATACAGGCATCGATTCAATAGTTGATAGTTTCAGCGGCTTTCCATCAAATGTGTTTACAGCCAAATTGAACGGCTTTCCGACAGCTTTACATCGTCGAATCCCCCATTCCGCTTGTCGTTTAACAATTGCCACATCTTGTGGGTCAGGCAGTCGATCACCGCAAATCTTCCACGCTTCATAGATATCGATCGCATGGGCATAATGCCCATTGCGCTCCATCCATCCAGCAGTCAGCCCAATGTGCCCCGATACTTCTTTACCTGCATTGGGTTCTCTTGCCAAATCCAAACACACGTCACGCATTTGGTTTCGCCCTGCTTTCGCCGTGTATAGTAGATTTTCATGAATATCAAAGAACTTGTGATCGCAAAGCGTCCAGAGGTCAGTCAAAAGTAAGTATAAATCTTGGGTCTTCTGATTTCCAACCACCTTGGGCTGAGTTAGAAAGTGGTCCAAGATCTTTAACGTCGCTGGGCGCTTTTCTGAACTCGCAACTACATCCATCAGTGAACGTGTTATTACCTTGTGAACCTGTTCGTGTTCCGGGAAATCGACCAATAATTGATAGAGCTCCCTCGCATGAGGCACAGCTTTGTCGGCCGCTTGGTTTGAATTCAAACGAGCCAGTTCTATTCGGGCCTTGAAAGCTATTTCAGAATCGGAGGACCCCTTGTGCAATCCAGAAATTTCTCGCAACCGAATCTCTAGATCGGCCAGCCCTAAAGAATTTATTTGATCCGTCCAATACGCTGCCGCAGTACTCTTGAGATCCGCCAAAATTAATAGACGACGTTGTTCTTTTGACAGCGTCTGTTCTGACATCGCGTCGATGATCCGCTGCTGCCTTTCATAATTGGTTCGGAACGCAACGGCACCCTTAAACGTGTCAACTTCCTGAAGGCTCTTTAACGTCGCAATCAACTGGTCAATGCTAGCTTGTTCTACAAAGGTATTGAAATCTTGCTTCTGAACTCGAGTAGCAACTTCAGCACGGTTTTGGTCGTTGGTGGTTAACAGGTCAGGATTGATTGCATCATTTGTAAAAAAGCCAATGACCAATAATAAAATGGTCATGCCGCAAACAAACCCAGCCAACATTGTCCAAAAATTGACGCCATGTTGGGCGACGGTCTTCTTTATTGAGTTCTTACTCTTAGACCTTCCACTGCGACTGGAGCTGCGGCGAGATGAAGACCGACGACCGGATGACTGGCTGCGAGAGGACATATAAAGCACGCTTGAATTAAGGGAAGTGGAGCACGTTTTGTCTTTGGTTTACGGCAGTTCGATTGAAGACGGAGGATCCTTGGCGCCAGGAGCTTGCGTCGTCATGTTCTCAGTCTGAACATAGACCATTCGCAGTTGATGTAAAGCGTCACGCAAATGCCCTGCTTCGTCTTCGGTTAGGTTGCCCTTGGTCTTTTCTTCCAAAACCCCCAGCATGTCGATGCAGTGTTTTGCCAGTGGGCGACTGGCATGCACTTCTCCTGAGAGCGGATCAGCCATCAGCCCCAACGCTGCCATCGCCTGTTGGGCAAGCATCGAGATGAATACTAAAATATTCGCCGGCGGAAACTCACCCATCTCCGGCGCTTCAGGATTAGCTTCTTCCGCAGGGGCGTTTTTGATCTGTTCCTTTTCCCGAGCGACTTGTGACTTCCAATCTTCGTCGACGATGATCTTTGGTTCTTCGTTATTTTCAGACATCAGATTCCTGTTGGTTTTCTTTTGCTAATACTTATCAAAAGCAAATAACAATTTACTCTCACTTGACTCGAATACAAATCAAACTTCTTGAGCCTGACGAGAGCCAGACTTGGATTTATCAATGGCCGCTTTCACAAATCCAGCAAATAGCGGGTGAGATTTTGTTGGTTTCGACTTGAACTCTGGGTGATATTGTACAGCGACAAACCACGGATGGTCAGCAACTTCTACAACTTCTACTAATTTGTCGCCTCGGCTAGTCGCCGCAATCGTTAACCCATTTGCCACTAATTGCTGACGGTATGTATGGTTAAACTCGTATCGATGCCGATGACGCTCGTTAATTTCCGTTGATTCGTAGCAACGATGTGATTCTGTTCCCTCGGCAACGGTTGATTCTTGTGCACCTAACCGCATCGTACCGCCCATTTCGGTAACGTTGTGTTGTTCGTCCAGCAGGCAAATCACCGGGTGATTCGCATTTTTGTCAAACTCGGTCGAATTTGCCCCCCCCAAACCAGCGACATTACGAGCAAACTCGATCACTGCACACTGCATCCCGAGGCAAATCCCAAAGAACGGAATGCCCTTCTCGCGGGCCCAGCGAATGGCTTGTACCTTTCCCTCGACGCCACGTTCACCAAATCCACCTGGGACAAGAATCCCGTCGTATCCAGCCAGTAACCGCTCTGGGCCTTCGCGTTGGATGTCCTCACTCTGAATCCGTCCGATACGAACCTGAGCCGAATTCGCGATTCCGGCGTGGTCAATCGATTCGTAAATTGATTTGTAGGCGTCTTTGTGTTCGGCATACTTTCCGACCACCGCAATACTGATCTCTGCCGTTGGATTCCGTAACCGATGTAGGATCTCGTGCCATGCGCTCAAATCCACGGGGCCTTTGGGCAGATCCAACTTACTGACGATCAATTTATCCAAGCCATGCTCAACCAAACTCAGTGGGACTTCGTAAATCGAAAAGTCTTTGTCTTTCTCTTCGATCACCGCTTCGACTGGAACGTTACAGAACAACGCGATTTTTTCACGGTCTTCATTAGAAATCTCGCGTTCAGTTCGGCAGATCAAAATATCTGGCTGAATCCCAATCTCTCGCATCTGACCAACGGAGTGCTGAGTCGGCTTGGTTTTGAGTTCACCGGCGGCCTTGAGGTAAGGCACCAGCGTAAGGTGGATGTAGAGACAGTTTTCTTTGCCCACTTGCAAGCTAAACTGGCGAATCGCTTCTAAAAACGGTTGGCTCTCGATGTCGCCGACGGTTCCACCGATTTCGGTGATCACGACATCAACGTCGTCACCGGCCAAACCCGCGATACAGTCTTTAATTTCGTTGGTGATGTGCGGGATCACTTGGACAGTTTTACCTAAGAAATCTCCTCGGCGTTCTTTTTCGATTACCTTCAAGTAGATCTGGCCTGTCGTGTAATTCGACTGGCGCGAAAGTGGACTGTGCGTAAAACGCTCGTAGTGGCCCAGATCCAAATCGGTCTCGCTACCATCGTCCAGTACGTAGACTTCACCATGCTGGTAGGGGCTCATCGTACCCGGGTCGACGTTGATGTACGGGTCGAGTTTTTGCATGCGGATGTTTAAACCGCGTTCTTCCAACACCATGCCGATGGATGCACTGGTGAGTCCTTTACCGAGAGAACTTACTACACCGCCAGTTACGAAAATATGTTTAGTCATCTGATGCTAAAGCCTAAAAACAAAATAACGCGGTTCCAATTTAGTGGAATCGCGCTCGAATAAATTTTGACGGCAACTGCTAGTCTCTTCTACGTCGGCCCATTTTTAATCTGGTGCCGATCAGCCAATGGCAGGCAAGCTAGGTTTTTCCCGAAAATCAGCAATCCGCGAAGCCGCTGACGGGGTCGTACTTTATCACTTTTTTTGCCGACTGACAAACGCTGCGTAGTCTTCAGGAGTGTCAATTCCAACGGCTGAATGTTCAACTTTACCGACTAACATGGTATGACCGGCGTGTAAAAACCGTAGTTGTTCCAGCGATTCGATTTTTTCGATCGCCGTGGCTGGGATCGAAGAAATATTCATTAAGAAATCTCGACGGTAGCCATACAGCCCAATATGCTGCCAAAAAGCTGCGATCGGCTGGTTCTCGCCGGAAACCTGATCTCCCTGCTCTGCCCCAGTTAAAAGCTCGCTACTGTTGTCCAACAGCCCTGCATCCCAGTTTCGAGGGTGAGGAATCGGACTACGGCTGAAATAGAGCGCTCGACCAGACGCATCAAACACGACTTTCACGCAAGCTGGGTTGTCGAGGTCTTCGCGTTTGCGAATCGGAGCCGCCAACGTCGCCACAGGTACATTTGGGTTGCTTTGCAGCAATCCGACTAAAAGATCAATCGCCGACGGATCAATCTCGGGCTCATCTCCTTGCACATTGACGATCAAATTCGCGTCAAAATGCCCGGCTGCTTCGGCCACTCGGTCCGTTCCACACACATGGTCCGGCCGAGTCATCATCACTTGTCCGCCGAATCGTTTGACCTCAGCCTCGATTTCGGGGTGATCACAAGCGATTACGACCTCGTCAGCCAACTGGCTCAAGCTGGCTTGTTCGTACGTGTGCTGCAAAACGGATTTACCGGTTTCAGCCAGCAGAAGCTTGCGAGGCAGACGCGATGATGCCAGCCGAGCCGGAATGACAATGATGGTTTTCACGAAAAGAATACTTAGACTAAAATACTTGGACGATTTAACGTGTGCTGAACGTTGCAGCGGTGTTGGCTAGGAGAGCAAATTGCGGTTAGTAAAAGTGAAAGAAACCTAAAATCCGACTACCTTGCTACCCTAGAGCAAATTTACAGCAGACGAAGCCCCGAATTCAACTACCCGAATTTGACATCCGCCCGAATTTGACATTCGCTCAAAGTGTGTAACTCTTCGGAAACCAAATTTTAAGTAGCCGGAGTCGCACAGTATGGGGTTTTCGCAAGGTTCAGGTCTACCCCGGGTCGTCGGCTCTTTTTTTGAGCTTATTGGAACTTCAACTGGTTTTATGAACATGTCGGATTTAGCAAATACTAAAACCCGTCTATAATAACGGCATCAATTTACGCGTTTTAATCTCGCTCACAATCAAAACTACAGATCAAAAAACAAATGAACCGCCTAGCAGCAATTTATAGCAGCAACCTCGGCAAAAAGGTAATCGCTGCGGTGACAGGGCTGATCTTGTTCGGTTTTATCGCCGGGCATGTCGCTGGAAACCTGAAAGTTTTCACCGGTAGTACACCTGACGGTCTGCCTCACATCGACGAATACGCACATTTTTTGCGTGAAGTCGGAGTCCCACTGGTCCCCAAAAACATGGTCATCTGGTCTGCACGTATGGTGTTGCTGGCCAGCGTGATCCTGCACATCACCGTCGTCATCCAACTGGCGATGCTCAGCGCCGAGGCTCGTCCGATCGGCTACGTCAAAACCAAGCGTCGCATGGCTTCACCGGCCGCGTTGTACATGATGTTCTCCGGTGGTTTGATCGCATTCTTTATCGTGTTTCACTTGTTGCACTTCACCGTCGGAGTGATGCCACTGACGGGAGAATTCACAGAGGGCGAAGTTTACCGCAACCTTTCAACCTCCTTCAGTGCCGACTATTGGTACGTTTCATTGTTTTACATCATCACCATGGTCGTCATCGGATTGCACCTGAACCACGGTTTGTGGAGTCTGTTTCAAACCCTTGGCTTGGACAACCCAGACCGCAACAAGATCATTCGTACCGGATCGACTGTTGTCACGGTTCTGATCATTGCCGGTTTCATCGCGATCCCATTGGCTTTCTTGTCCGGGCAAATGCCACCCGTTGAAGAAGCCTACCAAGCAATCACACCGCCCACTCATTAACCTTGCTAATGCTGGCCGTGACCCACAGCCTATAGATAATCGCCAGCTTTAGTACGCACCGTTTTTTTAGCACGAACAACTTTTTTAGCAAAAGAAAAAAGATGCTGACGCTCGACTCAAAAGTTCCTTCCGGGCCAATCCAAGACGCCTGGACGAACCACAAAAACAACTTGCGGCTCGTCGGCCCCAAGAACCGTCCTCAATACAAGGTCATCGTGATCGGCAGCGGATTGGCCGGCGCTTCGGCCGCTGCTTCGATGGGAGCGATGGGCTACAACGTCGACTGCTTCTGCTTTCAAGATTCCGCCCGGCGCGCCCACAGTATCGCGGCTCAAGGTGGTATCAACGCCTCGAAGAACTATCGCAACGATGGCGATTCGACATGGCGCTTGTTTTATGACACGCAAAAAGGCGGTGACTACCGAGCCCGTGAGAAAAACGTGTATCGCTTGGCAGAACTCAGCACCGCCATCATCGACCAAGCCGTTTCACAAGGTGTGCCGTTCGCCCGCGAATATGGGGGAAAACTCGCTAATCGCTCCTTCGGCGGTGTGTTGGTCGAGCGAACGTTTTATTGCCGTGGTGAAACTGGCCAACAACTCTTGCTCGGTGCCTACTCGGCCCTTCAAGAACAAGTGGCCGCCAAAAACGTCCGCATGCACACTCGCGCCGAAATGCTGGACTTGGTCGTCGTCGACGGTCGGACTCGCGGCGTGATCGTTCGAAATCTTGAGACCGGAAAAATCACTCGCCACGCCGCCGACGCGGTCGTTTTGGCAAGTGGCGGTTACGGCAACGTCTACTACCTATCGACTAACGCCAAAGGATGCAACGTTACCGCGAACTGGCGAGCCTACAAGCGCGGGGCGGGATTTGCGAATCCTTCGTTCGTACAGATTCACCCAACTTCGATTCCAGCTTCGGGCGACTATCAATCCAAACTGACGCTGATGTCGGAGTCATTGCGAAACGACGGTCGCATCTGGGTGCCTCGCGATCCCGACGAAAAGCGAAAACCCAAAGACATCCCGGAAGAAGAACGTTACTACTACTTAGAAGAGCGTTACCCGCGGTTCGGAAACCTCGTCCCGCGTGACGTCGCGGCCCGAAACGCAAAAGACGTTTGCGACAAAGGACTCGGCGTTGGCCCGACCGGCTACGGGGTGTACTTGGACTTTGCCAAAGCGATCCAAGACAAAGGCGCCGACGCCGTTAAGGCCAAGTACGCGAACTTGTTTGAGATGTACGAACGCATCACCGCCGACGATCCAGTCGAAACTCCGATGCGAATCTACCCAGCGGTTCACTATACGATGGGCGGGCTGTGGGTCGATTACAACTTGAGCACCAACGTCGATGGCTTGTACAGCATTGGCGAATCAAACTTCGCCGACCATGGAGCCAACCGCTTGGGAGCCAGTTCGCTGATGCAGTGCTTGGCGGACGGATACTTCGTCATCCCGGTCACGATCGGCGATTACTTGAGCCGCCACGATGCGGGAGAAATCACGACCGATCACCAAGCGTTCGAGAAAGTCGAAACCGAAGTTCGCGATCGAATTGACACGCTGCTGAAAATCAAAGGCGACCGCTCCGCCCAATCGATCCACCGTGAACTTGGCAAGCTCATGTGGGAGCACTGTGGTATCGCACGAACCAAAGAATCGCTCGAAGAAGGCCTCGAAAAAATTCCGGCCCTGCGTAAAGAATTCTGGAACAACTTGCGTTTGCCTGGTGGAGCCGACGAAATGAACCAATCTTTGGAACACGCCGGCCGAGTGGCTGACTTTCTTGAGTTTGGCGAACTGATGTGTCGTGACGCGTTGCTCCGCGATGAGTCTTGCGGTTGCCACCTTCGCGAAGAGCACCAGACCGAAGAAGGCGAAGCCAAGCGAAACGACAAAGACTTTGCTCACGTTTCCGTTTTTGAATTCAAAGGCGTCGACACAGCACCAGAACTAACCAAAGAACCTCTATCCTTCGAAGCTCTACCGCTAGCCGACAGGAACTATAAATCATGAGAATTAAAATTCACGTATGGCGTCAGAGCAATCGAACTGACCGCGGCGAGATGAAATCGTACGACTTGGATGGGTTGAGCCCGGACATGTCGTTCTTGGAAATGATGGATCAACTGAACGAAAAGTTGATCGACAACAACGAAGACCCCGTTGCGTTCGACCACGATTGCCGTGAAGGTGTTTGTGGCATGTGCAGCATGGTCATTAACGGTGAAGCTCATGGCCCAAAAGCGGAAACCACGACTTGCCAGTTGTACATGCGGCACTTCGATGACGGAGCGGAGATTTTCGTTGAGCCTTGGCGAGCCCGTTCGTTCCCGGTGGTTCGCGACTTGGTGGTTGACCGAT
>CAZKTR010000048.1:0-14307 GCA_964555525.1 uncultured Pirellulaceae bacterium | reverse complement strand
CCCCGTCGCGACAGAGCACGTGCCCTATGCGCGACAGACTGCCGTATAGTACCCCTAAGTTAAGGCCAGTCAACTGAAAAAACTACCTAATCTAATATAAACTACCGGACCCCCCCAATCGGAGCAACAACACGTTGCTTCCGCCTATTTTATAGGCTCAGCCTAGCCTTCCGCTAATGACCCGATGCCCGCCTTTAAGGCGCCTCAAAAGGAATCTACCAGCCGTTAGATTGGCGGCTGATGGATTGGGAGCTTCTTTGCCGGTCTATTCCGCCTTTAATGGCAAAAGGCCCACGAATCGATCGTGGGCCATTTTTTTGTGTGTTGTGCTACCAAACTTTACTATTCAGATGCACTCACATCATCATCATCATTATCAACTGCGATGGCAACAACACCGCCGATCAACCCAGCACGTAGTAAACGGCGTCCGCCAAGTCGTCCGCCGAGCAATCGCCCGCCGCCGCCAAAACCACCGCCGCCGATTCCACCGCCGCCACCAAAACCGCCGCCGCCAAAACCGCCACTACTATATGAACTGCTAAAACCACCACTTCCACAAGACGTGCAAGGAGAAGAAGCTGATACTGGTGCGTCATAAACAGGTGAGTTTTGGTAAACTACGTCACTCGTGCTTTGCAGCCCCAAATTACACGAGCAGCCTGAGCCAGCGTAAGGGCCAACTTCGTAGCTCTGTGCACCTGAAAAACCTTGAGCCGAGCCAATCAGCGTGTAAGAGCCAGGAGCAATATTCGCAAACGAAAACGAACCGTTTTCGGTTTGAACGGCTTCAATAACAACGCCGTCTTTCGCCAAGGTAATCTTAGCATCAACTGGTGTTTCTTCACTGGCAACTTTTGCGTATACCTTACCTGTGAGACTACCGTCTTCGTTGATTTCAATCTTTTTGACAGATGGTGCCATAATTTCGGTTTGAACGATTGTCTCTTGTGCAATCGCTGGTGCAGTTGCAAGAGCAAGGGCTACACACCCCAATAAGAAATTCTTCATTTTCATCGACCTCAATGTGATTCAAAAATAACGAGCTTTTGTTTCGGCTCCCTTGTTCTTCAAGCGGCTTTCACTATTCATATGCAACTCACATATGAAAGCTCGTTTAATAGGAAAGCGCAACACAAAAACCACCTTTTCGCCGACCTGAATAATCAGACGACCAATTTCTCAAAGGTAATCCTTCGTGCTTCGCGCTATTTCGTACATCCTTGCTACAGCGGTTTTTACGACGCCTTGGTTCATCGGCGGAAACTGGCCCTTCACTCGATTCGTTCTTCTGGGGCTTGGCGCAGCCGGATTATTCGTGACTTTTGCAACCCTTTTGGCCTCAAAATCAAGTAAATCGGGGGGGAAAGACGCGAAAATTAGTCTTCCCCTTATCTGGTTGGTGCTGACCGTCGGTTGTCTTTTCACCGCTTTTCAAGCCAGTGACGCCAGTAGCTGGTTGCAGCAGCAGTTCGGCGCTGCCAACCCAGCCATTTCGCTCCACCAAACGATCAACCAGTCGCCTAACCCGACAGCAAAAACCGACAACGATGACCAGACCGCACAGCCAGAGGCGCCTGATTCTGAATCACCACCTAGCGATACGCTGACGACATCGGTAGTTGAAAAATCGACCAAACGGCCGGTGTCGGTCTACCCTGCGGCTACCCGCGAAAAATTGGTTGATTTGATCCTAGCAGTAGGTGTGTTTTTCTTAGCCACCGTTGTACTGGATCGCCCCAATCGTTTGACCCCAGTTTTGGTTGCTTTGGCAGTGTCTGGGGTAGCAGTCAGTTTCGTTGGAATCTTACAACGGCTTTCCTACAACGGAAAAGTACTATGGCAGTACGAACTAGTTGGCGGCGGGGCCCCGTTTGGACCCTTCGTCAACGGAAACAATGCAGCGGGGTTTCTCCTAATTGGCTTTAGCGCAGCGATGTTTTTTATTGCCTACAAACTACACGTTTGGAACTCGGATCAAGCCCCAACGGACTTATCCCTAGACGGAAGTGGTTGGGCTTCAGACGCTAGGCAAGGCATTCTCTCTCGAATCGTCGAAGCCGTCGCGAGGATGGAATCTCGGCACCTTTACTTTTTAGCCGCGCTGACCACTATTGTTGCCGGGATATGCACCTCTTTTTCCCGCGGCGGTATGTTATCGCTGGCTTGCTCAGGCATGCTCGGCTGCTTCTTAATCACTAGGACCAACCGCTTGGTCGGGATCACATTGACACTCGCCATACTTGTGGGAGGACTGTCACTTGTGAACTACACTGACCAGTCAGATAGCATTGTCAAAGAACTTGACTCGTTAGGCGACTTGTCAACTGCCGCCGGGCCCCGGATTCAGCACTGGATCGATGCGATTCCGTTTGCCAAAAACAACTGGTTACTAGGCTGTGGAAATGGAACCTATCGTTTGGTATCACCGTCGTTTGATAGCTTTTTTTCCACAAAAACGTTCGCACACGCAGAATCGGTCTATATCGAGACACTGATCGAAATGGGCGTCGGTGGCCTACTCTTACTGTTGGCTTCTTTGTTTCTTTGCATCGTAGCATCGGTTCGGCTAATCTACCGTAAAGACGCCTATCATCGCGCCTTGGGGATCGCGGGAATAATCTGCCTTGTCGGGCAAGTTTTAGCGGCGGCTTTGGATTTCGGGATTTACCAACCAGCCAATGCAATTGCGCTGGCTGCGTTAATGGGCGGTATTGTAGGACATGCAGCCTCTCCGGCCAAAAAGTCCAATTCCCGAAAAGCCGAATCAGACCAGCAGGACATCGCCAACAATCCATCCTCAATGCAAAAACATGCAGTGTTGGGGCTGCTATTGTTCGCAGCAATAGCAACTGGTTGGGCGTCGTATGAGTCATTCGCGATTGAGTCGCGACGAGCAGGCACTCGTACGGTACGGCTATTTGATGAGCTCCAAATTCGTGGCCACAAAGCCCCATTGTTAAGCACGCTGGAGCTTGCTGAGCAACAGCTCAAAACTGCGATTAAGATCCGCCCCGACGATGCCAATGCAAATTTCTATCTCGGTGAACTTTCAGTCATGCGGTACCGCCATTTGCAGACCGAAGAACTTAGGGCTGAGCTTGAAGCGAGGATTGCGGAACTTGAACAACTCAAGGCCTTTGATGACGAAGAGTCCACCACTGAAATCGTGGCCCGCCGAGAGCAGATCAAAGCGCAACAAGAACTCCTAGCAAACATCGAAAGCTTCCAAATCTGGAACTCCACTGCCCTTCCGGCTCTCCACCAGACATTCCGACGATCCGAACGAATCAACCCAAAGCACGCCGAGGAATCTCAAGCTGACGCGGACGTCCAAGCGTTGTTACAACCCGCCTGGGAATATTACAAACTGTCTGAAGACCTCTGCCCCCGTCTGCCGAAAACCCAAATACGATTGGCTGAGCTGGATATTTTCGTTCCTGAGGTGCCAAATTCGACTCGGTTAAGCGAAAATGACCGGATTAAACTGGCCCTGACCCGCGCCAATGCAAACACCCAATTACTATTTGATTGCGGTTTTCTAGCGCTAAATTCGGCCGACCAGCCAGAAGCAGTCCGTTTGTGGTCCAAATGTTTGGCGTTTCCCCATCGACAGTCCACCGAAAGAGCAATTATCGAGCTTTGCCAAGCAGAACTGCCGATGCGGTTGTTTTTTGAGGAAGTCCTCCCACAGGATCCACACATTCTAACTTACTATATGCGAAAATATTTCGAACCTTCTCAACGAAGTGTTCCCATGCAACTGCTTGCCAACCATACTACCGCTGTTATTAATCAACAGACTAAACCAGACTCATTGGAGCGGTTTTGGCTTCTTGCTGAAGTGGCTCTTCTAAATCAGGATTACGAGACTGCCGCTAAAAACTACGCTGAGGTCGAAAAAATAGACTCTGACGAAGTCTCAGAGACTTTCCGCTACCATTTCTCGCTATCCTTATTCCACTCCAAACAATACGATGAAGCGATGCGAAACGTGAAAATTTGCCAACTTGAGCACTACGATCCCCGCAAAGTCAAAAAATTACTGAAACAAATTCAACGAGAACGTTCTAATCAATTACGCTCTCGTTAGCTGGCATTTACTATTGCCGCAACACTCTTCTCCTTCTATTGTCACTTCGATCTCCTAATATTCAAAGCTGGAACTTCAAAAATGTCATTGACCAACGACTATGACAACCAAGCCCCTCGTCCACTACCCAACCAACCGGTGAAGCGGCACGACATCTACAACCTAGATCTGCTGGATCTAGTTCGTCGTAAAATTGGCGTGATTGTGTTCTTCACCCTGTTGGGCGTTGCGCTGTCAATGCTTTACTTCTTTAAAGCCCCCAAGACCTACGAATCAACCAGCAAAATCTTTGTCGACGAAAAGAATGCACCCTCCATGAACGGGGGCGATCAAAGCGCGTTCATGAGTGAAGTGTCGATGGAGAATTACCTTCAGAAACTAAAAAGTACACTGATTCTGAAGCCCGCGATTGCCGGCGGGAAATTCAAGAAAATGGAGACATTCGAAAAAAGCGAACAAGATGTTGACGACATCTTATTCAAACTTCGCGAAGGCAAAAGCTATCGAGTGACACCCGCAGATACTAAATCTAGCTCGGGTGTTATGAAACTCGCTTTCAAGGGCCCCGATCCAGAAGAGTGTAAGCAAGTCCTAGAATCAATCGTAGCAGCATTTGAAGACCACATTCGTGACACCACAAAAAATGTCGGCGGAGAAAATGCCGATCTAGTTCAAAAAGCACAAGAAAACTGGCTCGACCGACTCAAGGTGGTAGAACAAGAAATCGAAGGACTCATGGTGCGTCCTGAACTGCTCAACATCAATGGGCAAATCATCAACCCCTATCAATTGCAATTGCAATTGATGCACCAAGAACTTCACGATCTCCGCAGCCAACGCAACAAAATATTGGCCCGTGTCGAAAGTGTTAAACAAGACCAACTAGCAGGGATTCGTTCCGACGACCTGATTGGACAATTGATGTCGGAAGATTCAGACGTCTCTGAAGCTGGCTATGTGCGCACTCAAGACGAACTACTGCAACTTAAAATTGAAGAACAGGCACTACTCAATCAGTACGGCGGCGATCACCCTGAACTAAGATCCGTGCGGCTCAAAATCGCTGCAGTAGAGAAAATCCGTGGCATAGAGCTTGCCGCAATGAAAAGCGGTTCACGCCAAGCCGAAACGGCAGTCAAACTTAACATTGTTGAAGAGTTTTTCCGAAAGATGGAACGCACTGTAAAACTATTGGTCGCCGAAGAAAAACAAATAGAAGCACAAATCACTAACCTTCAACAGCAATCAACTTCTGTTTCAGCACTTGTTGAAAAACTAAACTCACTTCAACGCGAACGCGAACGACTCGAAGCCGGCTATCAAGTCGTTGTAGACAAAATGAGTGAAATGAGTGCTTTGAAAGAACACCTATGGCGAACGACCTCCATTTTGGATCCTCCCTCCAACGCGGAAGTCGTTGCACCTTCGCTACCGATCAGCCTCGCGGCCGGTCTGTTCCTAGGTGGTCTCGCTGGACTTGGATTCGCAGGCTTCAAAGACATGGCTGAAAAAACCTTCCGCTCATCCGATGCGGTTGGCGAAGTCTTGAATGCCCGAGTTGTTGGACACGTAAGTTACTTCGACAGAAGAAACAACAAAAAGCGAAACGCCAAGTTCCCCAACACTCAGCCCGAAATTGTTACGTTGCACGCTCCGGCCTCTCAGGCCAGTGAATCCTATCGTGCGATTCGTACCTCATTGTTTTTTAAAGCTCGTGAAACCAATGCCAAAATCGTTCAAATCACCAGCCCAGCACCGGGTGACGGTAAATCGACGACAACAGCAAACCTTGCAACCACCATTGCCCAAGCCGGCAGTCGAGTATTGCTACTTGATGCGGACATGCGAAAGCCGACTCAACACAAACTCTTTGGCTTAGAAAACCAAACCGGGCTTAGCTCAATCATGACTGGTAGTGCTGATCTCAAAGAAGTCGTGCAAGATGTCATCCCCGGCTACTTGTCGGTTGTGACCGCTGGGCCAATTCCAGCTAATCCCGCTGAACTGCTTACTTCGACAAGGTTCGCAGACCTGTTGGCTGCATATCGCAAGGATTACGACTATGTCTTAGTCGATACGCCGCCAATGTTGGCAGTGACTGACCCAAGCATCGTTTGTGCACACGCAGAACTCGTCTTCATGGTCATGCGGATTCGCAAAGGCGTTCGAACCAACGCAATTCGAGCCAAAGAAACGATTGACTCGATGGGAATCGAATTAGGTGGGATCATCATCAACGGCCTTCGTCGTCGTGACCAGAAAACCTATGCATACTCTGGTCAATACGGCTATGGAGCCAATACCTACGGCCAAACCAACAAGGCAATCTCGCAAACGGCAAGACCTTCACGAAAGGTATCTAGGCCGCATATTAAACAGTAGTTAATAATATCTTTTGGGTACTCGTAGCAACGGAACGTTTAAAGTAACCTTTAAGCACAATTTTTCGACCTGCGGGAGGCATCCGTTGTTGTTTTCACGACCTGTCTCTTAAAAACCTTTGAAACTACTAAGTACCGATGCCTTCAGATCACTGCGACCTGCTACTAAAATCAATCCAAGACAAATCCTGCACTGTTGGTATCATCGGCTTAGGCTACGTTGGCCTACCGCTGATCGACGCCTACATCAAAGCAGGATTTTCGGCTATCGGATTCGATGTCGATCAGAAAAAAGTTGATGCGCTGCTGGCAGGCACTAGCTACATCGCCCACATTGAACACGCAACCATCGCTGGCTGGCTCGAACAAAAACGTTTCGACGCCACCATCGACATGTCGCGGCTTTGCGAAGCCGACGTTGTTTTAATCTGCGTCCCCACGCCGCTCTCCGATAGTCGTGATCCCGACTTGAAGTACGTGGAAATGACCACTCAAGCGATCGCTAAGTCGTTGCGACCAGGCCAAATGATCGTGCTAGAATCGACCACCTATCCCGGTACCACCAAAGACGTTTTGCTGCCGATCCTGCAAGAGTCAGGATTGACCGTTGGCGAAGATTTCTTTTTAGCCTACAGCCCAGAACGAGAAGACCCTGGCAACCCCGACTTCACGGCAGGAACCATCCCCAAAGTCGTCGGTGGCCTCGAACCCAACAGCCTCAAACTGGCCAAGCTGTTCTACGAACAAGCCATCACCCAAGTCGTGCCCGTCAACAGCTGCGAAGCCGCCGAAGCTTGCAAGATCTTGGAAAACACCTACCGCAGCGTCAACATTGCGATGGTCAACGAGCTAAAAGTCCTGTTCCAAAAAATTGGCATCAACATCTGGGAAGTCATCGACGCAGCCAAAACCAAGCCGTTTGGTTTTCAAGCGTTCTACCCTGGCCCGGGTCTAGGTGGACACTGCATTCCAATCGACCCGTTTTACTTGAGCTGGGTCGCTCGAAAACATGACATGCCCACCAAGTTCATTGAACTCGCTGGCGAAATCAACACCAGCATGCCACTGTACGTCATTCACCGGCTGGCCGAAGCTTTAAACCAAGCCGGTAAACCGATCCGTGGCAGCAAGATCGGAATCTTCGGCGTCGCTTACAAAAAAGACGTCGACGACCCTCGTGAAAGCCCGTCCTTCAAACTGATGGAACTACTAAGCGAACGAGGAGCCGAATTGAGCTACTGCGACCCACACATTCCCAAACTCCCCAAAATGCGGAGCTTCGACGTACCCGAACTTGAGCACAGCCCACCAACTGCCGAATACGTCAGCTCGCTCGATTGCGTCCTGATCTCCACCAACCATTCGGCCTTTGACTGGGTCGAGATCGTGAAAAATGCAGCTCTGGTCGTGGACACTCGCAATGCCACTCAAGCCGTTACCGACGGTCGCGAAAAAATTCACATGGCGTGATCAAAAGGTGCTGGCAAAAGTGTCCGGCTAGCAGATTTCAAGCAAAATAGACTTCACTGGCCAGCAGACGCCAGCCCGTCTAGAATCGCTGCGAACTGCTCCTCTCCACTCTAAACGACCAAACGCCATGAATATCTTTGCGCTGACTTTACTCGCCCCTGTCGCTTTTATGAACCTTGAATACATGCTCTGGGTCGCTGTACCGAGTATGTTGCTGTCCAGCGGAGCCGCTTGGCTGGTCAAATCTCGGTTTGCCAAATACTCCAAAGTTCCCTCCCAACGAGGCTACACGGGACAGCAAGCAGCCCAAGCCCTGTTGGATGCAGCTGGTATTCAGGACGTTCAAGTCGTACGAGTCGACGGCTCGCTGACCGACCACTACAACCCTCGCACAAAACAACTCGCCCTCTCGACGCCGGTCTTTGACAAAACATCGATCGCCGCCATCGGCGTAGCAACCCACGAAGCAGGCCACGCAATCCAGCACGCAACCGGCTACTATCCACTCAAATGGCGCAGCGCGATCGTTCCGGCCGCCAACCTTGGTACTCGCTTCGGCACATGGGGAATGATGATTGGCATCATGCTCTCCAGTGCAGGACAAATGGCTGGTGATCTGGGCTTCTACGTCTTTGCAGGTGGAGCAATCGCGTTCTCTTTGTTCCTGCTATTCCAGTTCGTAACCTTACCTGTTGAATTCAACGCCAGCGCCCGAGCCAAACAACTGGTCGTCGATGCGGGCATTGTGTTACCACAAGAACGCACAGGCATCGACAAAGTTCTCAACGCCGCCGCGATGACCTACGTCGCCGCCTTTGTGACTTCAATACTAACCCTGCTGTACTTCCTCTACAAAGCTGGTTTGCTCGGCGGACGCCGCAACTAAGTTAGCCGCAGGGCGATAGCCCACGGTTTCGTTGCCTATATAAACCGTGGCTAGCGCCAAAACGGCTCATAAAGCGCCAGCCTCCGGCGAGCGAAACTAATTGCCAAAGAAGTCGTAGCTGGGCTTACTAGAGTTCAGGCTTGTGACCAACACAGTTTGGCAGTAAGTGTGTATATAAAAAGCAAGTCGATAGTCAGGTTCTCCCGAAGCCTAGCAACTCCGGCTACGCTTTAACAATCGCGTCACCCACCAATACCACTGGAATCAGCTTCGCCGCCTTATCGACATCCCCCAGCGGAATCACGCCCGACTTCCAATGCCCCTCGTGAGTACAAACTAACGGTAAAGAACAGACCGCCGGCCCAAGCTCTCGCCACTGCTTCACAGTAAAGATCCGAAACTGCCCCATCGCGCCGCTGGCCAACCGTTTACTTAGCGATAACGAAACATGCCCCATCGTGGTTCGCGGATTCAGTTCCACCAACGGCTTAATTTTCAACTGCCCTGTAACATCTCGATAAACCATCGCATCGATTCCAAACGGCCCCGACAACTGTGATCCGACGCCACTTCGCCTCAATCGCTGATCCAGCCAAGCCGAAACCTGTTTCACCTTCTGTGCTTTGTCGGCCAAGAAAAACCGTTTCACGTCTCCAGCACATCCAAACAGCGACTTATCTAAAACACTACCAAGATACTTTCGACCGGGTCCGACCAACTGCTGACTCCAATCCAATAAGTTCCCCTGACCATCGAACAAGATTGAAAAGTCCATCACCCGATCCAACTCCGGTTCGACAACCACTTGCCCTTGGCTCTCAAACAACACCGTCAACTCAGCAAGTTCTCGGTCACTTAAACTTCCACTGACCGCAAACCGTCGCTGCCCGCGCCCCGACGCCGACAAATCGGGCTTCAAGATCAAATGCCCAAACCCTCGATTTCCAAAATCAAACCGAGCCGCATCGAACTGCTCGACCGAATTGACCACCTCACCAACCACTTCCGACCCACACAAGCAATCCAGCTGATCATCCTCGGTCAACCACTCGCCTAGTCGCTTCGTCGACCAAGATTTCCGATAGAACACCCCATCGCGATCCTGCCATGTTGGCGGTCCGTGCTTAAGCGCCGCCTCAAAACTTTGCGCGAGATCAACCGCTGCCGGCGTCCACGCCCACGGTGCGGCGTCATGTAAATTCCGTTCGGCCAGCATCTGAGACCGCTCCATCGGCACAAACTCTGGCAACTCAAAACCGGCGTCCATCAACTGCTTCTTCATTTGATTCGAAGGCAAACGTTGTACCAGCAACAAATCGTCTGGCTTGGTCAGCGGCAACATCACCAACTCCAGATCCGCGGTAAGCGACTGCGTTAGCGATTTCGTTTTTTGATCAACACTTCCCGCCACATCCGATTCAGCTCCGGCATCAAACCAACGCACCGATACCGCTCGCCCACGTGACTTTCGAAATACTTCAATCGCGTCAACAAATGGCTCCGTTAGTCCTGCCCGCAAACGGCCGTCGCGATTGAAATCAATTTTGGGTGCTCGACCACGCTGAGGCGACATGGGAAATTCAAGCGACGCTTGATACGCCTCCCAATCACTTTGCTCGGGATCCTTCCACTGCCGAAACCAATGCAAACCATGCTGCACGTGACCGATCTCGTCTTCGTAAATCTGTTGTAGAATGCTCGCCGTCGCATCGTCGCCGATCCGCCGAAACACTTTTGCAAAGTGCTGACTGTAATCCAAATTCGCTTGTTCAAACGTCAGACTCAACCGCGACACAAAATCCATCGGCGACTCCATCGGCGCGACAACCTGCCAAAACTGACCACTAACCGGATAAGTTCCAAACTCGACGCCACACTCATGCATCCGATCGATGTACATTTGCGTATGAGCCTGCTCCTCCTGCAATGTCACCAGCACCCCCTGCCGAAACGCATGCGGCGCATCGGGAAACTTTAACAACACCAACGCCATCAACTCGGTTGCTAACAGTTCATGGTTCGCCAAAAAGTGCAACAACTTGCCTCGTTCGGCTTCGTTTTCCAAATTGTCATCACGAGGCCGAGTCAACCCAACATGACCGGAAGTCCGCATCTCCAACCCATACGGCCGCCCAGGCGCAGCGATCCGGCCGATCGGTTTTCGTTGCTTTCGATTCGGATCGAGCGAGAGTTTGCCAGGAGCGGCTAGTTTTTCTTCCAGCGTCTTCCCAAAAACGATCTGCTCAGCGAATTCAGTAATATTCATGGTTCAACTCTAACGGCCCAATAACGCCTTGCAACTAAACCCACAGCGCAGCGTAACCGTACACGACCGTATGGTATGCAAAAACCAAAGTTAGCCCGTGAAAGCCAAGCCTCAAAAACCAGTTGCGTAAATACTCTTCGGCATCAAATACAAATAATTGAATCCACAATCGTATTCCCCAAAACACCGCGATGTAACCGCAAATACTTCTTGCCAACACCGTCCCTGAAGCCAACTGCTCGGCCAGCAACAAACTTGCCAATGCAAATGCAACGATATTCAACACGATATAACCACCGGCAGTCCAAACCCAATGTTGCAACAGTCGGTTGAGCTTTGGCAGTTCTTCTTTGAACTTCATTTCCTTGGGCACCTGAGCACTTCCCAACAAGGTCGCTAGGTGCAAGCAACCGCCTATGATGATCAGCGTTTTCAACATTCATAATCCTCACAACGTTTTGAAATGAACTCAACTACGTCAACAACCAACTCAGATCGCACCATCCCACAATCGGAACGATCACCTTCGTCACAAACGCTTGATGAAATAACAACGGTACTGGCAACGCGACGACTGCGATGGCCCAAGCCCGATTCGCAACCGAACGGGGCTTCCACCAACCCCGTTTTGCAAACTGTCGTTCACCCAAAACACCTAACCCTTGAATTAAAAAATAGAGCATCGGCCAACCATAACCGCCTCTTGCCGGCAAGGAGATCGCCAGTTCATGGATCACCCCTGAGAAAACAAATCCCGCGATCGACCCAATCACCGCGCCCCATTTCCGAGCCAACGGCATGAACAGAGTCACGTGAGCATAATCGCGAAAAGCCAAATTCCAACGCTTGCCCCAGAACTCCGACACACTACTGGCGATGATCGGGCGGTTCATGATCGGCGTGACCAAGCGCCCGCGTGCTCGCAACACAACCGCCGTGATATGACTGTAACCAAAGTGCATACAAAACACGATCCCGACCATCCCCAGCCAACCGCCGATGACATCGCGGCCGGCACCCTCGCTGGCATAGTTCAGCACACTTGGAACAACTAGTATCAGCAGCAACACTCCGAAAGCACACTTCAACCCCGCGAACACCAACTCACCTCGCTCAATCGGCCCGGCTGCACGACGCTTAAAAAACTCGCTGGGCTTTAGTCCCCACCAAACGGTATACCAACCCAAACAACTTGCGAAATCAAATTGAGAATCTTGTTCATGCCTTTGCTCATCCTTTCGGCGTCGCTCCCGATAAATCAACAGCGAATGGGTTTTGATCGCCAAAAACAGAGTGGTCGCGATTGCGATCATCGTCAGCGGTTCATCCAAACCAGCGAATACCCACAAGCCAATCAGTGGCAATAAGTAAACAAGCTGTAATAAAGACATAAACTCCCAACCACTTAAACCACCTCAAAGCACCCCTGTAATAGATTAACTGCTTTTTCGGCGAACCGATAACACTCGCAGTTGATCAAACACCACAAACAAGTCTTTCGTAGCGTCTTATCCGTGTCCATCCGTGTTTTATCAGTGGCTCTATTTCGAGCATTTCTATTGGATTTAATCAACAGATTTAGAGAGCGAAAGCGAGACTCAGTTTAACGACGAGCCGGAAGGCGGCGGCAGCGCCGACCGAAACAACATCGCCCACATCACTAGATCGAGCGTCAACATCTGATGAGGCTACGAATCCCGGGAAGCTACCGAGATTCAGAGCTCCCTCGTCTCGCGCTTCGTCATAGCCAAAAAAACGGGGGGACTTAGTTAGCTGATAAACCTGAATTCTGGCGAATCCAGCTACAACACTGTGCGAGCGAATCAGTAAAAAAACAGGCCCGCTTTAAATTAAAAGCGGGCCTTTGTTTTAAGTTAACTTACTGTCTGAGATTTGAATAAACGAAGCGTTAATTCATCTCGATGTTAAAGACAACAGGTTCTGCTGAAGTGATTGAAACACTAAGTCCGCTCGTCTTTTTGCTGCGGTACTTCTTCGGAATTCGCTTGTCAAAAACCGGATCTGGCGAATTCGTTGGCTTTTGCCCCACCGTGACCTCGTAATCACCGAACGGAATCTCTTTCAATTCAAATTCACCTGACTCCCCAACGATACAACCACGTCGCAACAAAGTTTCTGGATTGAAGATTGCAATGGTACAATCACCACAAACTTCTCCACCCGACTTCACCGTTCCAGTGAGTGTACCAGAAGCCTCTGAAGCAGAATCGTCACAGCCTACCAATGAAAGCGTTAGCAGTACTACAGCCAGCAAGCTCATCCGACTACTGATTAACATTCGCAACATTTCCGTCATTCCTATCCGCCAAGTTATACAATGTCAGCAACTCCAGCGAGTCACTTAGGAAGTGAACTGATCCATCGCCTAAGGCAACGTTCACCCCACCCGTATGAGCAGATACGAGCGGCCGATTTGGACCAACATTTCCGCCACCTCCGGTTACACTCACGTCCTCAGCATCCTTATTATTCAAGCGATGCCCAATAACAGTAAGATTGAAAATCCTATCTTCGGGCAATCCCTGAAAATCAGCCCCCATCGTAAAGCCATGGTTGCCATCGCTTCGAATTTCAATTTGACTGCCATCGGCATTGACTAGCCAGTCAGATTGCTCACCCAGCATAATCGTATTCGAAGAACCATCTGTGATAGCTCCAAAACCAATTCCAGCATCGTTCCGCAGGATGCCACGTTGACTTAAAGTACCAAGACTACCCTCACGAATTCCTGGATTAACCGAACCTGATACTCCTGGATTAATCGAACCTGATATTCCCGTATAGCAAGGCTTCATCCCTCGTGCTGGGTTGGCATTTAACGAGCCTTGCACCTGAGTACTATTCAATTCACCTGAACCTCCAGGAAATTCTGGAATTGGCGAAGAAGGGCAGAGCAGAAAAGGAACAATCACATTTGTTACTGCCAGAGCATTCGGAGTACTAGAGTTTCCCCCGCCAGTCCAGCCTTCGCCTGTTAGATCATAACTGTCTGCCAAGTTCCCCTCTTCAATAAAGGGCAATGCTTGAACCCAAAACGAATGTCCGAATACGTTGTTGCTTGGCGGGCGCCCTACCGGAGTTATATTGCCCGCTGGGAACACCATGTGAGCAGACTCATAATTAAGCAGCGCCAATGCCGCTTGCTTTTCATTATTTTGACACTCCGACCGACGAGCCGCTTCACGAACCG
>CAZKTR010000047.1:0-14556 GCA_964555525.1 uncultured Pirellulaceae bacterium | reverse complement strand
GCAATGGCCATTCAACACCGATGATTCAAGTCGGTGTCAAAGGCATGTACGTTGGCTTGGTGGGGCTGACTTTTGAAGGTGGAAAAGCGAAATTCAAATACGAACGAGTTGCACTTGAACATCAGTTTGAGGACACGGAAGAGGTTAAGGCTGTTTTCCTAAGTTACCAGAATGAATTGAAGCGCCTGTGGCTGGCTGGTGCTTTGGCAGATATTAAGCCACGCGACCATCCCTCGGGGCTCAAGTTCGTTGGGTCGGGTGCTTGTGCTGATTGCCATGGCGAAGAGTTTGATATTTGGGCCGACGGCGTCGATGGCGACGGAGGTCCACACGAAAAAGCGACTCAAGACTTGGCTCAGAATCCAAACGACGATCGCGTATGGGTTCAACGTCAGTACGATCCCGAGTGCATGAGTTGCCACGCAACAGGTTGGAACCCACAAAAGTTTTACCCGTATAAATCGGGTTTGATTGACGTTACCAAACACGATCATTTGTTTGGCAATGGTTGCGAAAACTGCCATGGTCCTGGTTCAGCTCACGTTGCCATGGAAGAGTTGGCGGCAAAGCAGCAAGTCGACCAAGTGAAGCTTGCTGCGACGCGAAAGCAAATGCACCTGACTCTTAAAGATGCTCGTGCCAACGCTTGTAAAGAATGCCATGACCTGGATAACAGCCCTGACTTCTTGAAAGAGGGTGGCTTTGATAAGTACTGGCCGAAGATTGAACACGGTGATGGTAAAGATTAGCAGCTTTGCTATCCCAGTTTAACGACGAGCCGGAAGGCGACGGCGACAGCGCCGATCTAAGCAGCACCGATCATGACTAATAGGGCTTTCGTCAATGGTCAGTGCAGTGCGCATGGACAGGTCAGGGAAATCGAAATATAAGCTCTCGCCCTCGCGCCGCAGCTTGTAAATCACTTCGATTGGAAAATCTCATCAGCCTACGGTTGGGGTTTAACCTCTAGCACGGGCAACAGATTATCGATGGCGGGTTTGGGGACGGCATAGAGCCAACCTGCGTGTTGCTGGTTAAACTCGCTTGCTGAAACACGTGACGACTTGAGTGTATCTTCGCGTTCTTTGACAGCCAGCAAATAGGCTTTCTTTTTCTTTTCAGCTTCGTCGGCGTCTGTGTTTTCATTCTGTTCCGGTTCGACGGGTGTCTCGATCAACGATTCATCTACCGTGGCGACCAGTAAACCATAATGAGCAGGTCGTTCTTCGGTAGTGTCGATGTCTGCTAAGGCATTGCCCAAGTACATCGTGATAACCAAACCAGTGCTGTATTCAACTCCGATTTTACCTTGTGAGCCAGCTAGGATTAGTTTGGCCGGTTTGTCTGACAAAAAGCGGATGCCGCGTGATTTCAGGGATTCAAAATCTGTTGTGGTAGCGGTTTTTTGAGAATCCGAGATCGCTTGTTTGACTGTTTTATCATTGGCGAACGCGTTAGATACGAACAAACTTGCGAATTGTCGTATCATGATCTCGACCGATTGTTGGGAGGTGTCAGCTAGAACCACGTCGACTAGTTCACCTTTATCGTTGGCTTGTTGAAGTCTCGCTGCTGGAGGTTTGTCGGGGGTGGCAGTCACCGTCAGGCCATAAGAGAGTTTGTAAGTTAGTTCTTCGGACGAATCCCCGGCCTTTTCAAAAAACAGCACACTGTCGATTTGTTGAGACAGTTGGAATAGGTTTCGTTCAATCCATGCTTCAAATGCGGTCGTCAAGGCAAATGGATTGATTTCGACCATGTAGACGCTTGGCGATCCGGGGACAGAAACAAATCGTTTTTGCGTTTGAGCGATTCGGGCGTTTTTTTCAGCTGGCTTACCGACGATCAGGTTGGCGATCGGCCGTTTCGAAGCGTCTTCGAGCGTGATCTTAATTCCAAGCGCTGACTTGTTGGCTGTGGATTCGTGGAGGGCTGGGTCAATCACGCCATAGGTCGCGTGGTCGATTTCCTTGTTCGTCTTTTCTTCCAAAACCTCACGTTTCAACAACGAGTTCGTGACTTGGGCGATATGTCGAGCGTTGGTGGCAACGAAGTTGTCTTTGTCGGGCAGTAGCCATCGGTCACCTTTACGACGAGCCACGACGGTGGTGAGTTTTCCCGTTTTGGTGTCAAAACGTTCGATCTTGATCCGCCGTACGGTCGTCGGTTCGTAGTCTTCGAATAGTGGTTCGCCAACACTGCTGGACTTGGTTTCGGTTTCAGCCCATGGGTAGAAGCAAGCAGCGCCGGCAGACGTTACTAAGGCAACGATCACCAAAGAAAGTGTTTTTAACAGTGGGCTCATAACGATGAGGTGGTTGGGCGTGTTAGGTAGTAATTAATTGAAAACTGCAGCGTTGGATTTGGGCTACTTCAAGCGGCGAGCTTTGGAAATGCCTTCGCGTTCGCGGAGACGTCTACGGGTGGCCACAAAGATTCCAACCAGTAGCGGTGGAAGTGGAGGAATGACGACCGACCAAATTTTGTATTGTCGTTGAACTTCTTGGATCTTAAGTTCGGCGGTCAATTCGATCTGTCGCTTTTTTTCTTGTCGTTCGTTTTGAAGTTCGTCTCGGCGACGAGTGAAATTGTTGCTTTGTTCGCTTTTTTCTTGTGCTAAGCGGCTTTCGAAGGCCAGCAACCTGGAAGCGTCGTAAGCTTGACCAGCGGCTTTCTTTTTCTCCAGACGCTGCTTGCTTTTTTGAATCGGCTCGATCGCTTTTCGGCTTTCTTCGATCGCGGCGTTCAACGCGTTTTGGTATTCTATCACGAGATCGTTTTCTGCAATGTGAACGACTTCCATCGCCTCGTTGTAAGTCTTTTCGACCTCTTCTAAGGTGACGTGATTGATCTTTCGAGTCCGAATCTGGGTGTATTCGTCTACGCCGGCCAACGTATCGATCGCATTTAAAACGAAGCTAACGTTTTGATAGGAGTATTCGGTGCCGTTTCGGACCGGGGCGGCACGGACGCCCAGGTACATGTCGCTGAGTGTGTCGTAGTCGGCAACCCAGATGACGTTCGTGTTGCTTGCCGATTTGGCCGCCTGAGCTTCAGGGCCCTGCGATGCATTGGTCCCTTTGATGTGCGCTGCAATGACGTATTGCAGGTCTTGAGACCCACGGGCCTGTTTGATTTGGTCGGGCGTTCCAGCCAGACTGCTGGTAAGCACCCGCCCTGCTTTGCCGGAGTTGATCAGCGGTTCAAATTCCAGTTGTGGTTTGGCCAGTGGTTTCGGCGAGATGTAACCAGCATATTGGAAGTACAACTGCTTGATCCCACGAGTCGCTGAACTAGATTGTGAAAATCTTGGATCCGTCTGAGGCCTGGCTTCTTGGATGATTAGTTGTTCTTCTTGGTTTAGTTGCAAGTTTGCTCGGTACGGATTTCGGCTTTCGTCGTGCCAAAGTACGTAAGGTGAACGCATATCACCGCGGGTGGCGAAGTCGATGTTCAGCTCAAGTGCGTCCAACAATAGTTTTAGATCGGATTGTTCGGATCCGCCTCGAGCGAACAGCCGTGGCTGAAAGGTTCCTCGAATGTCGTGGCGGAAGTTTTGCGGGTTCGGGTAGGGGTCTTCAAAGATCGCTGTCGGCTGTCCGGCTTGGATTGCATCAAGGATATTTTTGAGTTCCGCTGGAGTCGTTTGCGAGGGTTGAGTCACGATCAGCGCGTCGTATCGCGGTACTTGTTGACCACCGTCGTCTTCTTTGAACAGCTCAATCGGCTGGCCAGCATCAACTTGAACAAGATCGTACTGTTTCGATAACTCGTTAAAGATCTGCAATGGTGGGATGCGAACACGTTGACCGTTGGTACTAATGGACCCTCCCAGCGGCAACGAATCGGTTTGTACGATGCCGATCGTTTTTTTGATGGGTTGTGAGACCGTGTTGATCGAACGCATCAGTTCGTATTCGACAGGGATGCCGTATTGCATGAAGGGAATGACCAAGCGTTGCAAGCCGCTCGATACCGCCAGCCCGACAATCACTTCCTCTTCCTTCAGGGCTCCGCGAGATTCGCTACGGACGGTTACTGGTCGGATACCGTACTTTTTCTCAGCCAGAATCGCTTCAGGCGAATACGGTCGAACGTCTTCGTGCAACGTGACATTGATCCGCTTGCCACCGCGAACGTCGAACGCTCTTAGTTGGTTTTTCAGGTCGTACTTTAGTTTAACGAATTCACTCGGGATACTGTCGCTGATGTATGCTTCGATGTTGATTGGCTGGGCGTCACGGGAGTCGTCACTGGCGAGCGAATTTAGAATCGCTTTGGTTTCGTCAGTGAGCGTGTTGATTTTCTTTTCTGAAATGTCGATTCGAGCTTGGTTGAGCGGGCTGTGTTGGACGATTAAAACACCCGCCACAACGATCACGACCACCATCGCCGCTCGGACAAGGTAATGCCAAACCAGTGAAGTGCCATCGCGGCCACCGAGCCAGTGTCGCCGTCCGATCAAGATCAGGCTCAAGTAAACACCGATCACAACGATGCCTAAAAAGTAGAAGATCGACGACAAACTAATCAGCCCTCGGCCGAAAGGCTCAAAGCGTTGTAGCAATGACCAATCGAACAAGCGGCTGATCCAGGTCGAATCGGACAGGATCACGTCGGCGTTTGAAAAGAAAGCCAAGGGCGCGTTCAATGCGGCGCCTAGGATGAAACCGACGGTTAAGTTTCGAGTCAAAAACGATGCCACCATACCAAGCGAGATCATTGCGATTCCCATGAACCAGTAGCCAAGGTAAGTCGAAAACAACAGCAAGTTGTCCAGTTGGCCGCCGGTCATCTTCAGCAGCACTCCGTAGTTGGACAACTGCGAAAACAAAAGACTGACAGTGAAAACCAGCACCGCAGCGAAGTACTTCCCGATCACGATGTCAAAGTCTTTGGCCGGTAACGTCAGCAGCAGTTCGTCGGTGCCTTGCCGCCGTTCTTCAGCCCAGATGCTCATCGTGATTGCGGGGATGAAGATCAGCATGATGTACGGTAGGTATGCATTCAGCTGATCGAAGTTGGCGAGGTTGGTGGTAAAGAATTCGTGCGGCCAGAAGGCGGCGAAGGATGTTAGTAACACGAACAGGCACAAGAAAACGTATCCGGTCGGGTTGCTAAAGTAGCCGATGAAGTTTCGCTTCATCACGGCAAAGGCTGCCTGCCGCCAGATTCCTAACGGCAGCATTAGTAGGACCAAGACGATCAAAAAGATCGCATCAATCACCAGCATGTAAGAGAATTCCGTCAACTGTACGATGAGAGCTTGGAATTGATTGTCGGTTGGTGCGGCTTCACCCATTTTGATTCACAACGGCTTAGTTTTTGTACGGGTAGTTTGGTGGTGAGTGAGATTGGGGGATGTCTTAAGAACTGGCTGGCGGATCGTCGTCTTGGTCGGTTTGTTCTGTTTCACTTTCGTTTTGATCGCCGACGGTATTTTGAAGTGCTCGATTGGCGGTGGCGGCGAGTTCTGGATCGAGTTCGGATTCTTTTAGTTTCACACCAGTATGCGGGCAGTGGCCGGTCAAGTTCGCAAATACGTGATCCAGACCTAGGCCTTCGGGGTCCATGTCTTTGAGCAAACCATCGTAAACTTTACGACCTTCGTTGATCATTACCACTCGGTCGGCCATCGCTTCGACTTCTTGCAGGATGTGAGTCGACAGCAAGATGGTTTTCTTTTGTCCCAAACGAGTGATCGTTTCTCGGACACCGCGGATTTGGTTCGGGTCCAAACCTGAAGTCGGCTCATCCAAAATCAAAACTTCGGGTTCGTGAATCAATGCCTGAGCCATTCCTACACGTTGGCGATAACCTTTGGAGAGTTTATTGATCGGTTTATATATTACGCTTCCCAGTGCACAGAGTTCGACGGCTTTGGCGATTTGGTTGATCTTGGTTTTCTTGTTCATGCCGCGCGCTTCGGCGAAAAAGTCTAGCAAGCTATACGGGGTCATCTCGGGGTACAGTGGACCGGTTTCAGGAAGGTATCCAAGTTTTTTAGATCCTTCCAAACGCTGAGTGTTCATGTCGTAGCCGGCAATTTTAGCGACCCCTTGACTGGGCGAGAGGTAGCCGGTCAGGATTTTCATGGTCGTGCTCTTGCCGGCTCCGTTGGGGCCGAGGAATGCGACGACTTCGCCAAGGTGGACTTTGAAACTGACTTCGCGAGTGGCGGCAAAGATTCCGTAGAACTTCGACAGCCGATCCGCTTCGATCATTGGTGGGCCCTGGTTGGGGGCGGCGGACGATTCTGTAGCGTCGGGTTGTTGGTCTGCAGTCGAAGTCGTCATAGCTTTGGCTGGTCCGGGACGAGGATTAAAAGCGCGTGCGGCAATGTTCACCACAATCTAATTTTGATTCCTTGAAGTTAACTTGTCGACCGTAGATGTTCGTGTTCTGACGCAAAACTGATAAACACAGGTTGTTGATCGATTAGTTAAGCTGATATTTAGACGGCCAATTCGACTAGACATTACAAGTCAGTTCTGCTGGGAATTTAGTGGGGGCTTCCCAGCTAATGCCACTCACTTTAACCCCGAATGGGGTGACATGTTGATGGCCATGGGGCTACCTGTGAGCCGTTCGCGCTAGCGTCGGGCTTCACAGAACGCCGCTAAACTTAGGAACGCCCGTACTAAAACCTGGCGTAAGGCCCGACGCTAGCGCGTTCGGCTCACCGTCTGGCTCGCGTCAGGGACTACATTATATTGCCACTATCGTGGCTTAAAAATTCTAAAGTGAGTGCCATTAGGCTTCCCAGCACAGGCTTCCAGCCCAAAAAATCTCGCTGTGCAAGGCAGTTTCAGATAAGAACTGCGCGAGTAGCTTGGCTCCGGAGGAGTCCGCGTCATTAGCTCAGGGGCGGGGGCGTTCCGTCCCTGTGAGCCGAACGCGCTAGCGTCGGTGTTGGTTGCGTCAGCTTTTTGGGCCGGGGTTGCTAATGTTTAGCGGCATTCCGTCGATGCCCGACGCTAGCGCGAACGGCTCACAGGCGTGATCGCAGTTTCTGAGTGTAAACCCGCTAGGTAACGGGAGACGCAGCCCAGCTTTCGCGAGACTGCGGCATCGTGTTTGCCGGCCATCAGGTCACCTGACGCCAGTCTCAGTTCTAGTTGTTAGTTAGGAAGCCAATAAATGGCGAGATGTCTAAGAAATTCACGTCACCGTCCTGATTGCAATCCGCTTGTGCGAGAATACCTTGGGTCGACAGAACAGTGATAAACGGACTAATGTCCTGGAAATTCACGTTGCCATCCAAGTTGCAATCACCCAGCAGAACGACTGGGCTACTTCCTTCAGACAAAGTGATTTGAGCATTGATGTCTGGATTCAATAATTCATCAACGGTTCCAGAAGGCCACTTCACGACCAATCTGTCAATCGTTGTTTCAGAACCGATTCCAAAGTGCTGGCGGAAACTATTCATAATGCCATAAGATTCGCCAGCGCGAACTTCTCGAATCTGGATTCCCCAAGCACCATGCAGTTCTACTCTGGCACCAACCCCATTGATGTTACTGTCTGTTCCTTCGAGCAAAACAGAAAAGAAATTGTTGCTGCCTCCGTCGTTCATAAACAAAACGTCATTAATGAAAGAAGGATTGTTGAATAATCTGGCGTATCCCGCGTATATATCCAAATAGCCATCTGAATTCAGGTCACCGACGGCACAAGATTCCATCGGATTGGATGTAAAGGGATTTGGTAAACGAGTAAAGGTACTATCGCCATTGTTTCTAAACAAACGTTGTTGAAGATCACCAGCAATCAGTAGATCGACAAATCCATCATTATCGAAATCTCGGAAAATCGCCTGAATGCCAAAAAGATCCAGATCGGCAGCAGTGAATCCACTGGCTCCCGTTACATCCGTAAACGTTCCGTCGCCATTGTTCTCCATCACACGACTGAAGGTGTAGTGGTTCATGATAAAGCAATCTAGGTCTCCGTCATTGTCGTAATCGGCGAAATCAGTGGCCCAAGTTTGATTGCCCAGGCGTAAGCCTGCAGCGGCCCCTACTTCGGTGAAATTGTTGTTTCCGTCATTTTGAAAAAGCCTGTTGATTCTACGCTGATCACTGGAATCGTTAACTCCTAGCCTACATTTGGACAGATACATATCCAAGTCACCATCATTGTCGTAGTCGGTCCAAAGACTCGCATAGTTACCCGCATTAGATTCATCCAAACCTAGACCTGGCTGTGTCTGCAAAAAAGTGTCAATTAAACTATTGTCAAAGACAAAACTGCCATCACCAAGATTGCGATAGTTGCGACTTTCCCCATTGTCATGACAGGCAAAAACATCTAGCCAGCCATCATTGTTGATATCGACAAAGTTGGAACCCTGTAAAAAGATACGGGAACTTGGCAAATCGGCTTGGGTATAATTGGATCCGTTGGCATTGGCTGTCAATAGTTTGATATCATTGTTAAACCCTCCAGCAATCAAGTCGTTGAAGCCATTTTGATCGACATCACCAACGGCCAAACTCCACTCCGTTCCGAAGCCGAGGTCGCCATAGAAAAAATTGCTAAACGCTGCGTTGGGAGCCCCCTGATATTCAATCGATAAATTACTGGCACGATCTAATCGAACGATGTCATCCAAACCATCGCCATTCATATCCACGATGCCCATCGGGACACCACTGTTGAAACTGGTATCTGAAAGTAAATTCGTTCGCACAGTAAATGTCTGGGCATGGATGCTACCGCCCCAAGCGAAGGCCAGCACTAAAATCGTGAGAATGCAATTACCTCTGATCTGATTCTTGGCAAAACTTGTGTTCATAAATCTTTAACTCCAGAGAGGTAATTAGTTTAGTTAACTCGAAATCAAGAACGAGTTGGTGCTTGCGGATGACCGGTTTACGATCTCAACTAATACTATCGCATAAAACAGCTTATCGATGCAAGTTTCCATAAACGAAATGCTAACTTTTTGGCGCCTCGGGGGGCCCAACTAGCCCGGATATTGCATAAGTGAAGCGTGAATAGACTCTATAACAGCATCAGCGAGAGGCAAAGACAGCATCGGCGAGAGGCAAAGCGACAGCTTGCCGGATGTTTGACGCTTTCCTAAGTTGGCGAGCTTGTTGGCGTTCATTGGCTTTTCGAGACCAGACTAGGCAAGAATCTTTGATAGCTGAATTTTCAACCGTGATTGGACGCTAACAAACGCGAATACAAAGCTCATAGGGCAGCTCAAGTCTTGCACGGTAGATTGTTCGGCAATTTAAGATTGGATCTTGTCAGCTTTGTTGATCGGAGTAGAATCCGCGACTCAACTTTGATCCCACGGCCTAACATGGAAGACGGTCCTCTTGACGTTATTTGAAATCAACTCCGGTGACTCTATCGACGGGGCTTCCGTGGAGTATGTCCGCGTTGTCGATACTCATTTAGGAAAAGCTGCTTATTCGGTTCGCCCGTACCCGGCAGGATCGGTGATCAGCGAGATCACGGGGCGTGTGTTTGATGACGATAGTGTTGCTGACGATTACACGTTCGAGTATGACGATCAGTTGCTTGAGCCGGTTGCGCCGTTTCGGTTTTTAAATCATAGCTGTGCCCCTAACTGCGATTTTCAGATGCTGGACATTCCAGCTACCGAAGATCAGCCCGCCAGCCGAGGGTTGTATTTGATTGCGATTGATGACATTCAGTCCCAACAAGAATTAACGATCGACTACAACTGGCCTGCTAGCCATGCGATCGAGTGTCGTTGTGAACAACCGGATTGTCGTGGTTGGGTGGTAGCCGAAGAAGAGCTATCGTTGCTGATGTAGTTCGTTTTGGAAAGCAAAATTCAAACGCGACGTGTAAACGAGTGTGTCACAAGACTCGTAAAAATGCACTCGCTTGCGCGTCGAGCTTGTATTGAGAACGCTTTGCATTTGAATTTCGCAGCAAAACTCATTGAGAATTACAGATTTCGATTAAAACTGTGCAATTTCAAAAATTACGCGTCAAAGCACTAGTCGATTCGGATGGCTTCGCCTTTGCGGACGCCGCTGACGTTTACGGTCTGTGACGAGATTTGATATTCGAACTTTTCGGCGGTGAATTCTTGCCAAGCTCGCGAGCGGCCGGTGCCTTCTTGATAGCGGATATTGGCAGCGGTTCGCGTGGTTCCGTTAACCACTAGCATATCGTTGACTTGGTTGTAGCTAACTCGGTTAGCAGATAGGTCGATCGTGTCGCCGAAAATGCGGACGTTGCCGTCGGCGATCATTTCGTGAGTTGGTTCGGTGGCGTCGCGCGGTTGCCAACGAGCAAGCGTTAGGCGTTCAGAAGTCAACGAAGTAGCCGTTGACTGTAGTTCCGGCGGGATTCGATCAGGGTCGGCATTGGTACGCCAATCGTCGGTTTGTAAATGCACGGTGCGCACGCGATCGCTAATGGTCATCTGGTTTTTCGCCGCCTCAACGGTCATCTGTCCTGAGAAGTTTGCTCGGACAAAGGTGATCGGTTTGCTGGGGTCGTTACGTTTGCCTGCCATTCCGGCTAGCGGAGGGGGAGAGCGGCGATTGGAGCTAGTGCGGCTAGGCGTTCGCAGGTCATGGGTCGAAAACCAACCAGCTCCATCGGCAAAGATGTTTTTTGAAACTGGGTCAACACGGACTTGCTTCGAACTTATCGTTTGTTGTTGGAGCAATTTTCCGCTTGCATCGTAAAAACGATTAAAGATCATCGGCGGAGATGGTTTAGAGTTAGGGGCAACAGGGACTTGTCCAAAAACTTGGTTTAACGGGTCGACTTGGTCGATGAAAATCAACTCAGTAGGCTTGATGTCTTGTGGTTTGGTTATTCCCGTACCGTCATCCTGCTTTAGTTGTTCAAAGTCCACGTAACGATTGAGGGCCACTGACATCTGTCCGCAATTGGCTTGGGTCACGGTATGCTTGTTACCGTCAAATTGTTCGGTTTTCGAAATGACATCCCGTTCGAGATAGATTTTGTGACCGTCGAAAATCATTCCGCCTTGCCATGAGGCTTCAAACTTGGCGACTTTTTTTGCGGAAGATCCTCTGGTACCCAGTGTGGCGGATTGTGAGAACCCACCGCGATTGGCGACACGAGCTGGACGTTCGATCGTGACTTCGCGATTGTCAAAGTTGCACTGGCCAGGGCCTTCAACCCAGAGTTTGTTTTCGACTTGGTCAAAGTTGATCTTGTGGCCGGCGATCGTAAACTCAGGTGAGTCGATAGTTGCCTTACGTTCGTTAGAACTTAGTTCAACACGGAAGCGGTCTTCGCCAGCTTGCGGAACCAATCGCAAGTGATCGCCTTGCAGTTCAAACGTTTGTGAGCTGTCGGGCGCCTTTGAATCTTTTTGAGAAACGGACACGTCGCCGCTGATGATTAGCTCGTCGAAAGACAAATTGTCGCCGGTTGCTTCAAGGATTGAAATTCTGACTTGTTGCCCGCTGAATTTGAGTTGCTTTTTTGCAGAAAGTTTGGCTTGGTTGAGCGGCGCTGCTTTCGGTGTCACGCCGCCGAAGTTCGGCCAGTTGTTTACAGGAGTCGAATGCTGAGCAGGAGTACCATTGATTCCAGCGGCGATTTGCAGGTCTCCGGTGACTGGGTAGTGAGGTCGACCGGCTCGATGGGACTTTAGCTTTAGCGGAGTGGGAAATTCCGCGATCAAACGGTCGGTTGTACCTGTGATGTCGGGAGTGGCGATGCGCACGTTTTGATTGGCGACGACTTCCATAACAGCGAATTCGGCTTGGTCCTTGTCGCCATTTGAAGTTTCAAATCGTTTTAGCTTCAAGTCGATTCGTTCGGCATCAATACTGGAGGTCTCTTGGAATTGAACGTGCGGTGAGCCTTTCAGGACGAGCGTTTGAATGCTTGGGTCGCGAGGATTTCGAGCCGTGTTGAGGCTCTTTGTCCAGCTTACGAACATTTCTTCCTTGGGTGTTTTGCCAAGTTTTAAAAGTTGCCCGGGACCAGAAGCCGACAATGCATCAAGTGTTTTTGTGCCGCCCGCGGTGGCGAGTTTGCAGCTGAGTTGTTCGGTTTTGTATTGAATTTCGGGCGTGACCAAAGTCACCATGCCGCCGCTGCTGGGACTGGGGATGCCCGTGATGATGTCAGTCACTGCGTTATAAGTAAGCTGACCGGCAGTGATTTTTGCTGGGCGTGAGATTGCATTGACGATCACCGGTGTGCCCTCTGCGACCAAACTTTCGATGCCTAGTTCTTGTTTGGGGGCGTTTGGTTGGGTTGCTAGTTGGGCGCCGATGGGTTGATCGTCGGCTGTGGATGCGAGTGGGTTTTGAGTAAACTTAATTCGAAGCTGCTCACAGGCAATGGAGTCCGGCGTGGGGCTGATTTTTTTGACAACAACTTGTTTAGAGAAGGAAACCGTTTGCTCGGTAAAGTTAAACACGCAAGGACCTTCACACGAGACCTCAAGTGGAGCGTCTTGACCACCGAATAGTTTGCTGTCCGGTTGGTCGCCAGAGGTTTCAATTGTGGTATCAGGTTTGGCTGCTGAGGGGACGATTCGTAAGCGGTCTAGGTAGGCCAGTTCGAATTGGCGAATTCCTGAAATGGTAGAAAAGTCTTGCTTGCCCGCGACCGATTTCTCGCTGTGGATCAAGTCGATATTTAGGTTTCTACCACGACCGCGGTGCGGCCCGTAGGAAAACAGCAAGGTGTCAAGGGTGTAGATTCGGTTGCGATCGACTTTTACGTTTCGAGTCAGTATATGCAAAACGTCGTTCTTGTTTGGCCCTGATGGCGGGCGATAGATGTCGACTTCGCCTACGAGTCGCGCCGATCGGATTTCGGTGCCGCCTTGGAGGGCCTCGTTGAACGGTTTGTTCAGTTTCAGTATCGCGCCTTCCGCGGTTCGCAATACGAGCGGGATTTTTTGATCCGTCGCTTGCGAACTGGTCGCTGGTGAGAATGTGGGGTTCAGGAGAATGTTTTCGCCGACGTTGGTCATCAAGGTAAACGGCGAAAGTTTCACGGTGCCATCGGGTTGAGGCGAGACCTCTTTAAACAAGACAGTGCCGGTGGACGTGATTAACGTTTTGCAATCGTTCAGCTCCCACGCTTGCGGCGGCAGGAGAGGGATCATACCGTTTTTGTGAATCTTTGGAATCGATACGTTTGCTCGCTGGTGGGATAATTGTGGCGGGCGATCGGCGGGGTTTTCGATCAGCGGAACGGCGAATTTTAGATACGTAAAGTAACCGATCAAACAGGTGGCTAGCGACAATACATACTGCGCCACCGGGTTCATTGACCGTCGTGATTTTCGGCGTGCGTTCGGGATGTCGGTGGTAGTAGACAAGGGCGGTTTTCGTTGCCGGTGGCGTATGTAAGAATCGGGTTGGGGTTACTTCGTGTAGGCTTGCAGGAGTTCGCCCCAGTGCTGTTGTTTTTTCAAGATCGTTTCGACCAACTCGCGAATCGCCCCTTCGCCGCCTTTGGCTTTGGTTACCAGATGGCAAGCGTCTTTGACTTCGTCCACGCCGTCTGCGACGGTGGCGGCTAGTCCTACGTTAGACAATAGCGGCAGGTCGGAGAGGTCGTCGCCGATGTAGCAAATCTCCGATAGCGGAATGCCGCTTTCGGCGACTAGTTTTTGAGCGACTTCAAGTTTGTTGGTTGCTCCTTGACGTACGGTTTCGACCCCCAGTTCGTTCATGCGAATCTTGACGATGTGGGATGAACGAGCGGTGATGATGCCAAAGTGATAGTCGACTTTTTGCCAAAGCTTGATCCCCAAACCATCCCGAACATGAAAAGTCTTGGTCTCAATGCCCTGATTGTCGTAGGTAATCCCACCACTGGTAAGGACTCCGTCAACGTCCGACCAGATGGCGCGGATGGGGGCAATGCGTTTGTCGATTTTCATGTTTAGGGTGTCTGGAAAACGGTGGAGCGTTGGTGCGGATGGATTTGTTTTGGCAGTTTAGTTCTGTAGGGAAAAACCAACAATGTCGCGAACTGCTAGCACGGTCGAGCTTATTGGTGGAATTCGCTAGTGAAGCAACGTTTGCGGAGCTGTTTTTACAGTTGTCTGGTGGTTGCGTCGGCGAGGTTGATGATTCATAAACGTTGAATGGGTGTAAACTATTTTGATCATGAAAACCTTAGCGAACTTGGTTTTACTGATGACGCCGATGGCAAATACGCTCGTCGCGTGTTGCTGCCGTTGATCGAACAAGGCACTCGGCCATTCTTTAATAACGTCGATTGTCAAATGGCGGTGTTGGAGGTCGATGGTTTATTGCTGCCAATCAGTATCACTTCAACAAACGCGGCAGTGAAGAACGCTTTCGTTTGTAGCCCGACGACCCACTACATTGACTATTGCAAACGCGAGGTGGATGTCGAGTTTTCGCAGCAGCGAATCATTGGTGGTATTTTGAAAGCGATCATTGGCTGTTTTAGCGGGTTGTTCGTTCGGCCGAGCTTTGAACAGGTCGTGATGGTGAATAATTGGTTGTTGTCGACCAACTTGTATCCGTCGCTCTCAAGTGACACGTTGCGAGCGATTGGCGCGTTCTTGGTTGAACGGTTTCC
>CAZKTR010000046.1:0-14586 GCA_964555525.1 uncultured Pirellulaceae bacterium | reverse complement strand
CCGCCGACGACATCACTGATCGCGCTGCGGTAACTGGATCGCCCGCCACCTCGATAATCGACAAAGCCCATCGATTGGTGGTGTTTGACCAAGTCGGTGTGTCCAGGGCGGACGGAGCCTTGGTCGCCAGAGAACTGTTGATAGTGTTGGCTCTTGGAACTGGACGTGGGGACGAAGGCGGCGATCGGTTCGCCGGTGGAGAAGCCGCTACTGTAAGTTCGGACGGCGGTTGTTTTTTCAGCGGCTTGGATTTCCAACGCGGGGCCTTGCAGCATGGCTTCGTGGTCGCTGTCGTCGAATACTCCGCCGGTTAGAATTACTTGGTCGGCTTCGTTGCGCGGGGTGCCGTGCTTGTTGGAGCCGGGGCGTCGTCGATCGAGGAAGTGTTGGATTTGAGTTCGCTCGATTCGGATTCCTGCGGGGCAGCCGAACACGATCGAGGAAATGCCAGGGCCGTGTGATTCGCCCGCGCCAGCGACGCCAAAGTGAGGACCGCCCAAAATTTCCATTTGATTTCCTGAATGTTTAAATGTGTTTCAATGGAGTATTTTAGTTTGAAGGCGAGTATTCGTCACCCGCAGTGTGGAGTTGACGTAGCCGGAGTCGCCAGACTTCGGGTGAATTGCCAAGGCCCCTGAACTCTGGCGAGCCCAGCTACCTGAGTTTGATTTTTTAGACGCTTGGTGTGTTCACATGGTGGGATCGGTGTTTTTTAGACCGGCGCTGTCGCCGTCGCCTTCCGGCTCGTCGTTAAACTGAGGCTCGCTTTCGCTCTCCAAATTTGCCGGACTTCAAGCGAATTGCCAAGGCCCCTGAACTCTGGCGAGCCCAGCTACGACTACTCCATTTCCATTTCGTCGCCGGGGGCGGGGATGATGACGGGGCCGAGCTTCCGGAGTTTGAGTTGCTTTTTGAATTCGGTCGCTGGCTCCATCTCGCAATGCACCAACGCGATCTTCTTTAGGTTGCCCAGTTTCGCGGTTTGTTCCGTCCATTCGAGTAACTCATATTGGTCGGCGTGCCCGCTGCTGCCCTCGAGCTTGCAGACTTGGGCGTTGACGCGATACGGTTGCCCGTAGATTTTGACTTCGTCCAAACTCTGGTCCAGTAGGATTCGGCCGAGCGTATGGGGGGCTTGGTAGCCGGCAAACAAAATCATCGTGCTCTTTTTCGTAATGTTGTTTTTTAGGTGGTGTAAAATTCGTCCGGCTTCACACATCCCCGATGCACTGATGATGATGCATGGCTCCTTTGAATGGTTCAATGCCTTGGAGGCAGTGCTGGAGCGGATGTAGTTGAGTTTATCAAAGTTTAACGGATCTTCGTCGGCCTCTTCCAAAATCGCATTGATCATTTCATCGTCAAAGCACTCGGGGTGGCTACGGAAGATATCGGTCGAGTTAACGGCCAGTGGGCTATCGACGTGGACTTTCATTGGCGGCAGTTCGCCGTTTTCCGCCAGTTGATTTAGGCGGAACACGATCTCTTGCGTTCGACCGACGCTAAAGGCGGGGATGATCAACTTGCCGCGGTCTTTGTAAACTTTGTGAGCCGCTTCTTTGAGTGTCGCTTTGGCGTCGCCGCCTTCGGGGTGAATTCGGTTGCCGTAGGTGGCTTCCATGATCAGGTAGTCGGCGCCCGCGACGATCGAGGGCTCTTTGATGATCGGTTGTTGAGGGCGACCGATGTCGCCGCTAAAGACTAGGCGAGTCGGTTTTTCTTCGGGGTTGTCCGAGTGCAAGTTGACTTCGACACTTGCGGCGCCCAGCATATGTCCGGCGGTGTGTAGACAAGCGGTGACACCGGGGACGACATCAAACACGTTGTCGTATTCGATGCTACGGAATAGACGTAGGGTTTCGATGGCGTGCTGTTGTTCGTACAGCGGCGTGAAAGGGGCTTGGCCTTTTTTGGCTCGTTTTTTGTTGACGTACTTAACGTCGTTGGTTTGGATTTTCGCGCTGTCGACCAGCATGATGGTGGCGAGGTCACGCGTTGCGCTGGTGGAGTAGATGGGGCCTTTGAAACCAGATTTGACTAGGGACGGGAGGTTGCCGGAGTGATCGATGTGGGCGTGAGACAGGATCACGGCATCGACTTTGGTGGCGTCGAAGGGGAGTTTTTTGTTGCGTTCAAAAGCTACTTTGCGACGGCCTTGGTACAAGCCACAGTCGAGCAAGATTTGTTTGCCGTTGTGATGGACCATGTGCATCGAACCGGTAACGGTTTGGGCGGCGCCCCAAAATTGAACTTTCATGTGCTTTCGATCTGCAAGGTTAATTGGTTTCTGTCTGCGTAATCGTAGACAAACAACCCGTGTGAAACTAGTGCTTTGTTCTGGCTATTGGTTTGGTGGGCAATAAAAAAGCTCTTGACTAGAAAGCCAAGAGCTTTGAGATGGTAACTTTTCAAGTTCAGTTAGCGACGACGACGCACTGCGAACAAACCTGCCATGCCGGCGATCGCCAATAAAGAACTTGCCTCAGGAACTGCTTTTACGTGAACTTGGATTGACGAAAGACCGACCGATCCAATCAATGTAGTGAGGCTAATTTCTTCACCAGCTGCAAAGCTAGTTGTTTGCGGATGTCCACTAACGTCTTGTTGCTTCAAACAACGCGAGCTACTTCTTGAGGCATGGTGAGTTCGTCGTTTTATTCAAATTAGAAATGTTAACGTAAGCCGTTTTGGCGCTAGCCACGGTTTCGTTGCCGATGAAACCGCGGCTAGTGCCAAAACGGCTCATGAAGGACAAGGTCTGATGACTCCGGTTGTGCCGCGAAGTCTGGTGGGAAATAAGCCGGGAGGCGACCAATTGGGATCACTCAGTTTTCTTTTCTTCGGCTGCCTCACCTTTTTCTTCCGCTGCCTTGCGCTTCTCCTCCGCTTTTTCCAGTTTCCTTTTTCTAATTTCCGCTTCGTAGTCGTTCCGTCTCGCATTTTTGGCACGTTCTTCCCTAAGCTTTTTGGCGCGAGCTCGATTCTTTAAAATTACTTCATTGGGTGTAATTCTGGTCCACGCATTGTTCTTGCATCCAAGCGTTATGTAAGTTGGCTCTTCTCCTAACTCGAGTAACAACAAGTGTCGCGAGACATCTATCTGGACTGATGCTGGACTGGCTTCAAGAGACTTCTTAGTGAGGTAGTTTTTGGCGTCAGGAAGCGCCTTGTTTCCTTCATGCTTTAAGGTGGCGATCATTAACAAGTAGTCCATTTCTTCTCTGACATGCGGCGGTTGTGGAAAGTCCTTAAATTGTTGTTGGTATTTCGCTTGGTCTAGTTTTCCAGTTTTGAAATATTGTTGAAAAACTTCCGCGATGCCAACGTATAGTTTGGGCGTTTTCTTTGAATTAATCAGGTGCTTTAGAATGTTGTCTCGGCCTTTCTTTTTGTTTAGTTTGTCCGAGTAGATTGCAAATCGAATGCCATCGTAAAAGTTGCGGTGTTCCTTGATCGACTCAGTCAGGCCATCTAACGCTTGGTCGATTTCACCTTTGTAGAGGTGGTAGAAGATTCGGTTTCTCAGGATAAGTGGTTCGGCGACTTTCTCTGCTCTGTACTTCTTGTAGTTCGCTTCTAGTAATTCCCAGGCTTCGTCCAAATCTTGATGTTGGTTTGCTCCGCACCAAATAAACCAGTCGAATGATGCCTGCAAGCTGGGATAGCGAGAATACATTTGTCGTCCCATCTCAGAAGCTTCATCCAGTTTGCCGATCCCCGTTAAGCATTGTTGATAAATTTGCATGCCTGTCAGGGACCCAGACTGGTTGGCTCGTTCGGCCCATTCGGTCGCTAGGTCGAATTCGCCTTCTCGCATTAATGTGGCGGCAAGTCTGGCCGCTGCATTGGAGTGTTGTAGGCCTTGGTCCTCGGTTTCGAAAACGCGAATGAGTGTTTCGATCCAATCATCGTTCTTTGATTGGTGGAACTGTACTTTTGCTAAGTCGAAGATAATTGTGGCGTCAGGAGATCGATCTAAGTACTCTTTGTAAAACTTCGTTGATTTTTCAGGATCGTTCAGTTCTCTCGCGTATATCTCTGCGGCGGTCAACAGCATGGCTGGACTATCGGGGTAGTCTTTGACCCATTGTTCGAAGTCTTGTTTGCTGTTCTCCCAGTCTTCTCTGAAGACCGTTGCCATCCTAGTGGGTGAACGGCGGCTGATCGTCTTCATCCAATAAGCCGTTTCAATGTGAAACTTGGCCGTTGCGCAAACACTATGCTCGACCGCACGGTTTGCCGAATGAGAGATGCTACGCGCTTGTCGTGCCGTGATGTCGTTACCAAATTTTGCGTCTATGTGTAGATTAAAAAGGAAAAGACTGTCAGACATGTTGTTGGGGTGTTTGTACTGAACGTCTTTTATTAATTCATTGCATTTATCTAGGTATTCTTGAAGCGTTCTGAAGGTCTCAGCGCGAACGCTGACCGCTCGAACCAAGCCAGCGGACGGATGGTTTTTAAAAATGGGTTCATATTCGTCCAAAATTGGTTGCGGGTCGATTCCGATCATGGCTCGATAGAATTGGGCTGATCGGGCAACATGGATTACATTCCAAGCTTCGATGTTGCGGCCAAGCACCGCGAGTGACGGCTCGAATTTGTCGTGCTCCCCCGCAGCGACTAACTTGTTTGCCACGTTGGTTGCCGAAAGAAGATCAAAGCCACCGTCGGCAATGATTTTGTTGACGTCGGTTTTAATGTCTTGAGGTAGTTTGTCATAACTTGGAAGGAAATCTTGAAGTTGTTTCGAGATCGCGAGGGGCTTTGCGGCGTTCCATTGGTGCCCGGGCGCAACGCCGCTGTTGAACGCTAGGCGATCATAGATCCATTGGCAGGTAGGAAGCACTTCAAGCGCGAGTTTCCCAGCGTGTAGTTTGCTATAGTCGGTCCGATGTGTCATCGATTGGAGCCCCGAACGGAAACGTAGCAGCGCGGCGATTTCGCGTAACGAAGAGTCTTCGTCTTGCATTACCTGTTCGATTTTTGAGTCTCGGTAGTGGATGTAATCAGCGATCAGTGGGAGCCAATCGTCTGGCTTGGTGTTTTCACTGGCGAAACGTTTGGTGGCTTTTTGGTGGTGGCCCCACGCTCGATTTGGATAGCCGAGCATGGTGTCGGCGTAAGCTTCAGTGCTGATTGCCTGGGCAGAGTGACCGCTAAAGAGTCTCATTCGTCGTTCGTAGAGCATCGTACGCGCTGCAAACGCTTCGCCGCGACTGTCCAAGGTGGAGAAGGTTAGCTGGTTGAGCGTGGCGTAGCCGCGAACCAGTCCACAGAGTCGAGCGGTGGAGGTGCCTTCTTCTCGCATTAAACGGTGGAGTTCTCGCAGCGCTGCATATTGTTTCAGGTGATTCATTGATCGAAGATTTTTCTCGATTGAATCAGGTAGCGGCACGTATTCACGGGTTGCCGTTTTTTTGGGTTCGACTTTTTTATAGCCGAGCTTTTCGATTGCAATGATCAGGTTAGGTTTGAATTTGGCTTCAATGATTGTCGCGCAGCGGTGTCCGGTTCCGGCAGCAAAGAACTTGTTTAGTTTCTGCGAGAATACTTGTTTTCCTTTGTGGTGTACTGTCAACTCGAAAGATTCGTTGGCGATCGCAATGACATCTACTTCAAACAAGTGATCTGAGGTGGGGTCGATCGTCTCAAACAAAGATTCGTCGCGGGTTGGCAAACCGAACTCTTCGCGAAACACGTTCAGGACAAGTTGCCTTCCAATTTCGCGAAAGATAACCGCGTCCTCGTAAAAGCGTTGCCTACCACCAGTGTCGGACGGAAGAAAGCCAGTGTGTGGTGGCAGGGTCGGGCACATGATGATCGGGCGATCGTCGGCGGGTTCATCTGCGTTTACGAAGCTGGAAGTCAATGCCAGCAACAAGAACAAGGCAAGCTTTGGGATACGGCAAAGAACGCTAAACTTTTGATCGGTAGAGAATTTCATCTTTAGCCTTGGTTAATTGATCGCACAGCAACTGCGTTAGTAACCGTTGCTTCGCAGTGGCAAAAAGTCGAGCGTCAGGATTACTGGGAGCGACTTATTTGGAGTTAGCGGCAACGAGTGCTATTAAGATAACGAACCTGCGGGCAAGAAACAACTTTTTCTGTTAGCCGTTTTAGCCGGGACGAAACCAATTAACTTCGGAGACTCCTAAAGGCGGTACTACAAACTTCAGCCTCGATGGGAGATCAACGGCGAGTGTTCGAAATGTGATCCTGAATCTCGCCGGTTCGCGTACTTCGCGGTTGCTATTTGCCGGCCTTCACGGCGAGTTCGTCTTTGAGAACGGTCCGCATAGCGTCTTCGGCGATTGTGATCGATTCGTTCACGTTGAGATTGCCTTTGAGAATGTAAGACGAATTGACGACGTACAGTCCTTCAACAGATGTCTTCATCGGTGGTAGTAGTTCGCTGTACTTGAGTGTTGGGATCGCCATCACGCTTCGCACTCGCGAAAGTTTGAAGTCGATCACGTCGTCACGAGAGAACTCGGGATACATCCGGTCCAACGCCGACAAGAAGCTCTCTTGGATTTCTTCGTCGGACTTTTCGAATAGTTCATGGTCCGAGGGAACGTACTTGGGCAAGTAGACCAAGGATTTTCCGCCGAGTTCTTCAGGGTCGACGATCGTGGTCATCTCGATCACGGCAGTCATCGGTACCCAGTCGTCGGTGATGTTGGTCACGTAGTACGGCGAGAGCCCTTTCTTGAGTAATACTGATGCGCAGACAATGCCAAGGTATTCAACTGAGCCGAAGCGTCGTTTTTCGTCTTCGTTCAGGTCACCGCAGACTCGGCTTAAAATCGAGTTCGGTGTGGTCATGATGACTTTGTCAAAGTGGTCAGCTCGGTCTTGGCCTGCGTATTTGACTTCGAACTGTCCGTCGTCGAGCTTGCGGATGTTTTCGATTGGCGAAGCGGTTTTTACGGTGACGCCTTGTTCTTGCATGACTTCGATCAACCGGTTGATGATCGTGCGGTAGCCCCCTTTGACATAGCCAAACATTTCTTTCTTTAGCCCGGTGCGTCGAGCCTTGTACATGCGACTAATGTGAGCCCAGATGAATGCAGCGGAAGTGATCTTGTAGCTGTCGCCGAGTTTGGCTTTGAGTAGCGGTTCCCAGATCTTTTTGAAGGTGCCGGCGCCGGACCAGCGTCGCAGCCACTTAGCGACGGGTAGTTTTTCCAGACGTTTCCAGTTGCTGATTTTCGAGGCGTAAAAGATCGTTCCGCCGAGTCTCAGTTTTTCGATCAGAGTCAGTGGTGGAAACTGCAGGAATTCCTTGGTGTTGGACATCGAATAAAGTTTGTCGTCGGTGTAGAAGCCGGTTTTGGTTTCGATCCAACGCATTTCGTCTTCGAGGCCGATTTCTGAAACTAGGTTTCGCAGTCGTGAGTCCGATAATAACGTAACGTGATAGTGTCGATCAAATTCGATGTCGCCGATGTTCCAAACGCTGGCGAGTCCACCGAGGCTGGGGGCGGCTTCGATCAGGGTTACGTCGTGACCTTGTTTTGCCATGCGCATCGCGAGTGTCAGGCCAAGCATGCCGCCACCGGCGATTGCAAATCGAGTTTGGTCAGGGTTTTTCACAATCATGTTTTTAATCGAAGGTAGCCTGTTCTGGCTCTACTGGGCAATGCGATGGAAAAGTCATCCGAACGAAGGCAGGCACAGGTAGGCTTGTACGCTCAGTTTTTCGAAGGAGTATTAGTGCCGAGTCTGTTAATATCCGCCGAAACGACGTTTCAAGAGTAGCTTGATGGTTTGGCCGATGGTTTGAAGAACTTTCATTTTGCTAGCGCCCTCTTTTTGGTCATAGCGGAGCAACATCGGTACTTCGCCCATGACGTAGTTGAAGCGACGCATTTTCAACAGCACGTCGACCATGCAAGAGAAGCCTTTTTCGGTAACCCATTGGTCACCATAGTATTTCATCGAGTCCCGTAGCACGTTAGCGCGGTAGGCTCGGTAGCCGCAGGTGTAATCACGGACGGCAGGGATCGGCATGATGATTTTAAACAGCATTCTCGCGCCAAAGGCAGTGAGCACTCTCGATGACGGCACCCCACAGACTCGACTGCCGGGCTGGAACCGAGAAGCGATCATGACGTCGTAGCCTTCGGCAATTTTTTGCAGCAGCAAGTTCATGATGGCTGGCGGATGGGTGTTATCACCGTCCATCGTGATGATCACGTCATGTTCTTCAGCGAATTTGATCGCTGTTTCGAAACCGGTGCGAAGTGCGCCCGGTAAGTTTTGGTTGATTTTGTGCTGGACGAGCGTCAGCGGTAACTCGACCGCTGCCTCACGAGCGATCTCGGCGGTTGAATCGGTACTAGCGTCATCGACAACGATGATGTGATATTCGCGACCGTTGATAGCAAAGACTTGTTCGATAGCAGAAAGCAAGTCAGGTAAGCCGCCTTCTTCGTTGTAAGCAGGTAGGACTACGAAAACCTTGCCAACGTCGATGCTGTTTTCTTGCGTCAAGACTTCTTGAGGAGTTCGCTTGCCGAATTTTGGCGACACTATCTGCGCGGTTCCACCATTAGTTCGTGTAACTGGCGATTCGGACTTAGTTTGTGGGGCAAAAGACTTCATTGGAAATTGTTTATCAAGTGGAGTTAAGCGAAGCTGTCGTTAGTCCGCAGTTTCAGCCCTTAGGGCCACTAAAGTTAAGGTTTGAGATGTGGGACGACTGTGTCAGATACTTTAATTAAGAAGTGCATTGCAACGATGTATTCTATGCGTTTTTTTCGGAAATCAACGATAGTTGCGGCTAAATTGACGTGCGGACTAGGAAAATCACGTGCCTGTAAAACCTAGTCGCGGTTGTACGGGTAACCGATTGTAATGGTGGTGCGGATTATGCATGCGGAAGGTTTTACTCTTTGCGATGTAAGTGAATACCCTCGATGCCGTTGTAGGTTAACAACAGTGCTCCTTGGGCGGCGGTTCGATCAAACACAGATTCGAAGAATCCATTTTCGCCTGGCCAAGGAAAAGCAAACATCAGGTCAAAGTCTTCAGGGGTGGCATCCATTTGTTCGTAGACGTCGCCGGCAGAGGTATCCACGTGCCGAACGTCGGCGGCCAGTTCCACATAGCCTTCGATGTCTCGCGGGATGAAACTGCCGCAATAAAAATCGGCGGCTACTTGGAGCCGCTCCGCAAGCGTGTTGGCTTGGTCGACCAACGGCTGTTCGATCTCGATGCCGGTGGCGACCATACCGTGGATGGATGCCAAGATCGTTGTTGCTCCAAAGCCGCTGCCGTATTCAAGAAAACGATCGCCGGTAACGAGGTGGCTTTCAACGATCCAGCTGAGTGCCTGGTCAACCAAATGAAAATCGCAGTTGACGAAGTTGTCAAAAAAATGCTCGTCAGCCAACATGAAACGCTCGATCGCTTCGTGGGCTTCATCGATTGCATGTTCGGACTGTTGGCTGAACGGGCGTTTGTTCAGATCAGTGGGAACGGGGATTTTGGCCAAGGGCATCAGTCGGCCTCCTAGGGTTTGCGTTCGGTTGGTTGCGAGCGTTAGGTAACATTCTCCGGGACAGTGTGTTTTTATACAACTACCTGAATGGGGGTCGAGGGTTGGTTTAGGATCTGTAACCGGTGTATTTTGGGCCGACGCTGTCTCGGTCACCTGACGGCTTGTCGTTAAACTGCTGCGTAAGATGCTTGAACTCTATAAGGCCTGAACTCTGGCGAGCTTGTCGCTTTATTGGAATTGAAAATATTAACGTGAGCCGTTTTGGCGGTAGCCACGGTTTATGGGCAATGAAACCGTGGCTAGCGCCAAAACGGCTAATAAAGCGACAGTCACTGGCAAGCCCAGCTACCTGCGAAATGTAGGCAGCTTGGAGTACTCCTATGCAGTTGTTTAAAAGTTGGAGTTTATTATCTCTTTGGGTCGCTCACATTTGTGATGGGTGTATTTTAAGTCGGCGCGGATTTCATCTAGGCTGGGGACCGGAGGCTGGAGGGCTGGCTGAATAGCTTTCACAACAAATTTAAAAGGCCACAGATTCACACAGATCTTCACGGATACAGCGCGCAAAGCGTCCGTGCCAATCCGTGCAGATCTGCCGCCACTTCAAAAGATGCACTTGCTTGCGCTGTCTCCGCCGCTGGCCAGATTGTCGTTAAACGGCTTGGACGTTAAGGAGCCCAATTACCCGCAAAATGCACGGCGAGTGCCTTATCTTGCCCAATCGTCGCTTAAAGCGCTGTTGGAGACGCGAAAAGCTTCTCATTGCCGTAGACTCGGCCGATTTTGGCCTGTAATCTTGTTCTCGAGCCTGCGCGGTTTTGGCCTATTGGAGTCAGTTCCTTTGTGCCAACCGACCGGCTCTGGTAGTTACTACTAAAAGACCGCAAGTCTAAACAGTTATGACCAAACGCACTTACTCACGTCCAATCACAGTTTGGCCGTTCAAATTATTTGGCAGCGTATCAATGTTGCTTCTTTGTACGGTTTGCTTCTTCATGCCTTTCGCGCTGCGCGGTGCAAAGTTAGCGATGCAAGACACGCAGAACAATGTGGCTGACTGGTTGCCGGACGATTATGTCGAAACAGTTGAACTAAAGGAGTTCAGTAAATACTTCGATGGTGGTGACCGCTTTTTGGTTTTGACTGGTCCTTGGTGCAAAGAAGGCAATAACACTTACGAAAGTTTGCTGAAAAAGATTCGCGAAGAATCGTTGGAGTACGAGGGCAGCCTCAGAGCCAGCGGTCGGCATGATGAACTTCAGGCTCATCGAATCGGCGACGAATACGCGTTGCTGTTCGCAGACGAATACCACGAGGACTTTGGCGAGCAGCGAGAGAAATGGCTGCAAGGTAAAAACGGACAGTGGTACTTTATTAGACGCGACGGCAGTTTGTACCGGTGGGAAGGCCAGAACAATGTCATCGAGGGCGCGTCTCGCGTAGCCGAGCGGATGGCTCATGGTAAAAACAAAGTAGATAAAGCGTTCTTTATTCGTAAGTTCGGTGATCCACCAGGCGAGAAGCCCAACGAGTATTACGAAGATCCGTTGAAGCTCTGCTGCCGTCCGTTCAAGTCCGTGATCACGGGGCCAGAAATTTTGGAACAAATGGCTGGCCCCAAGGGCACGCTACGTATTGGCAAAGGTGGTGAAGCGCAAGAAAAATCAACTTTGGAGGCGCGGATTGAGGCTCACAAGCGTCTTACGGGATCGCTGTTCGGGCCGACGCCGTCCCCGAATTTCGATTGGACTTTTAGCTCGCTGTTGCGAGTGGTAGATGACGCCAAAGTCAATGAACTGAAGGGGGTTGGCAGCGAGACTCCTTTGAAAGAAGAAACTCGTAATCGCGACACGTTCAAGCGTTTTGTCGATGCGGCCGTTCAAGAAGATTACGACGGCGATCTGTCGAAGCTATGCGATGCGCCGCGCGACGAGCAGTTGGAGTTGTGGTATCGCATGTGGTTCGATATGGGCATCGAACCGCCCGCGCGGCAAACGAGTCTAATTGTAACGCTCAACGAGCCCATCATCCACGAACTCGCTCGTGTGATCGGCCGTCCGATTTTGGGAAAACCAAGAGGCCGTTTACTTGAGTTGGCGGTTGGTATCTGTGGTATCTCACCAGAGAACGTACGCGTAGGTGGGCCGCCGAGTGACAATGTGGCAATTGACGAAGAAGGTACCAATACGTTAGTTCGGCTTGCAGGGTTGTCGCTGATCATCGGGATCACATTAGCTTATTTGAGTTTCTCAAGTATTCGTGTGGCTTGCATGTTGTTCTTTGTCGGTGGTATGGCGGCGATCGCGAGTCTGTCTTACGTGTGGTTTGGCGGATCGTCGATGGACGCGATTTTGATGTCGATGCCTTCGTTGGTGTACGTCTTGGGGCTCTCCAGCGCCGTTCATATTGTTAACTACTATCGGGATGCTTGTCACGAATCGGGGCCGGACTTGGCCGTTGAAAAAGCAGTCAGCCATAGTTGGATCCCTTGCTCGATCGCTGCGTTTACGACTTCGTTGGGGTTGTTCTCGTTGTGCATGAGTTCGCTGACGCCGATTAACAAATTCGGTTTCTTTTCCGGTATTGCGGTGATGGCGACGGTGGTGTTGCTGTTTGCATACCTGCCGAGTGCGCTGTACGTGTGGCCGCCAGGATACGATAAGAAAAGTTCGAGTGAATTAGCTAAAGAATCGGGCATCACTGCCATGGTAACTCGATTTTGGGCTGCGATTGGTAACTGGGTGATTGGCAACCATTGGTGGGTGTCGCTCACGTCAGTAGCGGTTTTAATTTACTTTGCCGTTGGAGTGTCGCGAATCGAAACGTCGGTGCAGTTACTCAAACTGTTTGATTCAGATGCGAAAATTCTGCACGACTACCGCTGGATCGAAGAACACTTAGGGCAGTTAGTCCCTGCTGAAATCGCTGCTCAAATCGAACTCGACGCTCAACGAGAACCCGCTCAGCAAGCCTACTTGGACCAGTTCTATGAAGGCATTAAAGATAAGTATCCCGCAGGCACAACACGCGAAGAGCTGGAAGCCGAAGAGGCGGTTGTGTACGACGATGCGTACTTGATGAAAAATGAACTTCGTTACTCGATGCTTGAGCGGCTCGAACTGTCTCGTCGAATTCGCCAGAAGCTTGAGCGATATTTTGGCCCTGACGGAATGGACATCGTTGGCTCGGGTACTTCGATGGACGTGTTCACTCCGTTGTATCAAATTGAAAGTCAAATCGATTCGAGCAAGCGGATTTTATTTAGTAAGGAACTCTGGCGCAGTCGCAAGGACATGTTGGAGCAAGATTACTATGCGATTTCGGGGGTTCCCAAGGACCGGACCAAGGAAGTTGATCCGAACGTGCATGGTGCTGAAATCTGGCGAGTTAGCATTCGTTTGGCGGCTTTGAATAATGTGGACTACGGTCAGTTTGTAAACGACTTGAAGTCGGTTGTGGAGCCGATCATGTCGGGCTATACCGCTCGAACTGAAATTTTGAAAACGTTGCAAGAAGAGTTGCAAGCCGAGTCAATCAACCGTAGCCGCGTGCTTGTGTTGGCACGTGATCCTGATTTGAAAGAGAATAATATCCGTGCGCAGGTTGAAGCTGGCGCAACTATTTCTGAGTTGATTGACCAAACGTATATCTTTAGTGACACGCTTCAAGACCTGCTTGAAAACCGTGGTATTGCTCGTAAAAATCGTGACAAGCGATACGTTTGGGCGGACCCAGATAAGTTTCGCGAGCAAGCGGACAAAATCAACTCGCCAGACTATATCGAAAAATTTGATTGCGTGATTTTGATCGAAGACGATCCCACGTTTGATTTGAGCATGATTCGGGCCAATACGAAAGCTCGTGGTGCTGATGGTGATTCTCCTGTGTTGTTGGATTTCCGCGATCATCAGTTCGTTGTGGATCCGAATACTAAATTGCCAGCCGAAGGCATGCTGACCGCCAAACAACAACTCGCCAGCAATGAAACCGGCGTTAACGTCTCGGCCATGTACACCGGCATCGTGCCGATTGTTTATAAGGCTCAACGGTCGTTGCTGAAGAGTTTGATTGAGAGTATTGGGTTGGCGTTTGTGATGATTTCGGTTGTCATGATGTTGTTGTTGCGGCCTAGGAACCGGCCGACGGCTGGAACGTTGTTGAATTTCCGCGGCGGTATGATCTCGATGTTGCCGAATATGTTCCCAGTGATCGTGGTGTTTGGATTTATGGGGCACATGAATCGGTATGCCGGTGGAACCATTGACGCATTTCTGGTGGACATTGGTTCGATGATGACGGCGAGTGTTGCGATGGGAGTTGCGGTTGACGACACGATTCACTTCTTGAACTGGTATCGTGGTGCGCTTACCAACGGTTACGATCGCAAATCGGCGATTAAGATTGCGTACGACCGAGTCGCAACGGCGATGACTCAAACGACCTTGATCGGTGGATTTGGTCTGTCCGCCTTCGCGTTGAGTACCTTTACGCCGACCCAGCGATTCGGTGTGTTGATGCTGATTTTGTTGGGCATGGCGTTGATTGGTGACCTGATTTTGTTGCCTGCGTTGATTGCCGGCCCACTGGGCAAGTACTTCGGTAAAGAGCGGCCGGGAGCCAACCCAAATGGTTTGAAGGGCGATGCAGATGGCAACGATTCCGACGACCGACAGCCGACATTACGCTTGATCGACGGCGACACTGAGGTTCGACCGCGAGACTTAGCCGACGTCGTGCTTCCGCCTCCCGAAGCGATGTAGCTGGTGGCCGACTAGACGAACGCTATGTTGAGTAGTTTTTCGAGTTAGCTGGTCTACTCATGAATACTATTCTCATCGGCAAAATGATTTCTAATACGCTGGGTTATGCGAGTTGTGCGTGCGGCAAGTTCGTTAAGAGTGGAATCTTTAGCACTCGTTAAACTTTCTTGTTAGCTAGCACCGATGAGCAGTCCTACAGAGTAAAAAACTAACGAACGTTGTTAGTTTCCCATATCCTGCTTGATTCCAGTTCGGACAAGTTGCCAGTCGTTTGTAGAGGTTTCCTATGCTTAAGTATGTTGTTGTTGCTGTTTTCAG
>CAZKTR010000045.1:6178-14730 GCA_964555525.1 uncultured Pirellulaceae bacterium | reverse complement strand
CCCGCAGTCTCGACTTCAATATTCCAAAACCCAGTACCCTGCGGCGTAGTCTTTGCCCGCCGAACCGCGCTTTGATTCCACGGTGGATGAGCCTCGCAAACCCAATCATGGCAGGTCAACCGCGCCGGATTCTCGGCGGGGTTACCAACAATGATTGCCGTCGCGTCTGAAAAGCTCGGCTTGATCTCTTCCCACCAAGTTTGATAGTGAGCTCGCAGTTCGCGTACTTCCGCAGGATAAGCGGCTGCGACGTCGCGTTTTTGACTTGGGTCAGCATCCATGTCATATAGTTCTTTGCCGTCGATCAACCGCCAACGAGACGTCATCACGGAACTGGTCTTCCACATGATCGGATCTTTCACGCGTTGTGAATCCGTGATCATCACTCGGTTGTTCCAGTCAACTTCAGGATCCGGTTTGCCTCGTAGTAAGCTCGCGATACTCTTTCCGTCAAATTGCAATTTGTCTTCGACTTTTAATTTGCACAAGTCGATCAACGTTGGCAACACATCCACCGCATGCGTGATTGGTTTGACATCTGTCGGTCGATTGAGTTCTCCAGCGGGCCAGTAGACAAAGAAAGGCACACGATGGCCTCCATCGTACTGGCTACCTTTTTTGCCTCTCATCTGAGCGTTAAAAACGTTTTGGCCGCCAGCGGTTCCATTGTCGGTCGTAAAAATAAAGATCGTGTTCTCAGCCAAATTCTTTTCAGCTAGGAACGCTCGCAGTTGTCCAACATTCGAATCGATGTTGTCGATCATGCCAAAAAAGTTTGCCAGTTTTTTATTTTGATTGGCGTACTTTTCGGCTGACGCCTCGGGGGCGTGCAACGGCCCGTGAGGAGCATTAGTCGAAATATAAGCCACAAATGGTTTGTTGGCTTCGGCTTGTTCGGTGATGAATTGCTTTGCGTTTTCAAAGAAAACATCCGTGCAATACCCTTTGAACTTGGTCGGTGTACCGTTCAAAAAATAGGTGTCATCAAAATAAGCATTGTCCCAGAAGTCCGGTGTTTGACCGACGCCTCCGCCACCATGCCGCAACACGTGCGTGTAGCCTCGATCTTCCGGGCGGAACGGGTAGTTGTCACCAAGGTGCCATTTGCCAAACATACCCGTTGCGTAACCCGCGTTAGAAAACACTTCGCCGATCGTCGGTTCGCCAACTCGCAACATGCTCCGCCCCATGATCGTATGCCAGACACCTGTCCGGTTGGCCCAATGCCCCGACTGCAAAGAAGATCGTGTCGGCGCACAAGTCGGCGACACGTGATAGTCCGTCAGGCGAACCGATTCCGCGTACATCGCGTCGAGGCTAGGAGTCTTTAACACCGGGTTGCCGTGGCAACTCAAGTCGCCGTACCCTTGATCATCGGTAATCACGATCACGACGTTGGGAGCGTCTTTACGCAATCTGATTGCTGGATCACCAGCAAACGCAGATGCGGGGGCTAATGCGCTGATAAAAAGCGCTACGGCAAGGATCGTCATTGATCCAGTTCGAACAAAGCTCACTAGGACTCCACTACTATTTAGAATTTGAACTGCTTGAAAATTTGCTTAAGTGTTTTTGACGATCACCTGCGAATCAATAACCAGATCCACCGGACGAAATTCGCTCGATCGGATGCCAAGTCGTTTTAACTTCGCAGAAATCAGAAATCAAATATGGATTTTGACTCTCCGGATCCAGCCAATCGAGATCGAATTTCTTGACTTGCTTAACGTTATCACAGGCAAAGGCTTGAATGTTCTTCCACAGTTTGGCGTCATCCCGATCAAAAGCGATCGCGTCGATGTCCATGTGTCTGGCGGCGTGTTCGTGCAACTCTTCGGCATTTCCGGTCAGCACATTCACGACCCCTCCTGGGACGTCTGAGCTATTAAGCACCTCGCTGAAAGTTATCGCCGATAGTGGCATCGATTCACTGGCCAAAACCACCACCGAATTTCCAGCGGCGATGATCGGAGCCACCAGCGAAACCAAGCCCAGTAACGGACTCGCTTCACTGGCAAAAACGAACACGACTCCTTTGGGCTCCAACATTGAAAAGTTGAAGTGCGACGAAGCAACCGGGTTCACGCTACTAAAAACTTGTTGGTACTTATCGCACCAGCCTGAATAGTAGATCAACCGATCGATCGACTCGGTGATTTCTTGTTGAGCCTGTCCGCTGGTGAGCCCTTGGTCTTTCAGTTCGCTCCAAAACTGATCGGTACGGCCTTCGAGCATCTCAGCGATGCGGTATAAAATTTGACTGCGGTTGTAAGCTGTTTTTGATGCCCATCCTTCTTGCGCTGCGCGGGCGGCAACGATCGAATTACGTAGGTCTTTTCGCGAAGCCAAACAAACATTGCCGATGGACTTTCCATTGACTTCGGGACTGTATACTCGTCCGGACTCAGTGCGAGGAAAAGCGCCACCGATGTACATTTTGTAAGTCTTGGCGACGCCCAACCGCGAGGAAGATTTAGATGATTTTGCCATATTAAAAATGAAGCTGGATTGAGTTGTATTTTTGTATTGTGAATTAGGTTTTGAAATCTTGCGCTGCGATGTGCCAGCAAAGTGCAAAGCAGCATCAACTAATGTCTAAGTAAGCAGCCAGACCATGCAAGCCACCTTCTCGGCCGAGCCCCGATTCTTTGTAGCCACCAAAGGGCGATACCGGATCAAACTTGTTGTACGTGTTCGCCCAAACCACACCCGCTTTCATTTGAGCGGTCATGTTGAAGATTTTGGACCCTTTGTCAGTCCAGACACCAGCACTCAAACCGTAAGGCGTATTATTTGCCTTCTTAATGACCTCGGCCACCGTACGGAAAGTCTGCACCGCTAACACCGGTCCGAAGATTTCCTCTTGAGCGATTCGGTTCGACTGAGCCACCTGAGTAAACAAACTCGGGCGGCACCAATAACCTTGTTCGGGCACATTCGAATCCGGCTGGTAAAAATCCGCACCTTCTTGCTTGCCAATTTCGATATACGACTGGATCGTTTTTAGTTGCTTCGCCGAATTAATCGCGCCGACGTCAGTGTTTTTATCCAGCGGATCACCAACGATCAGCGAGTTCATTCGGTGTTTGAGTTTTTGGATCACTTCATCATGCACGGACTCTTGGACCAGCAACCGACTGCCTGCACAACAGACGTGGCCTTGGTTAAAGTAAATCCCGTCAACGATCCCTTCGACGGCTTGATCGATCGTGGCGTCTTCGAAAACAATATTGGCGGCTTTACCGCCCAGCTCAAGTGTCAGTCGCTTGTTGGTGCCGGCAAGTGATTTTTGGATTCGTTTGCCAACGGCAGTCGAACCGGTGAAGGCGACCTTATCGATACCTTTATGATTGACCAATGCTTCGCCAACGGCCCCGTGACCGGTTACAAAATTCACCACCCCTGACGGAAGACCTGCTTGCTGGAAAATTTCCGCCAACTTCATTGCGGTCAATGATGTTGTTTCGGCGGGCTTGAGCACGACTGTATTTCCGGCAGCCAGTGCAGGTGCGATTTTCCAAGCGGCCATCAATAACGGAAAGTTCCACGGAATCACTTGACCGACCACACCCAGCGGCTTCGGGTTGCGATTTGGGAAAGCATAGTTGAGCTTGTCCGCCCAGCCAGCGTGATAGAAAAAATGAGCGGCCGCGAGCGGAATATCGATGTCGCGTGATTCGCGAATCGGTTTGCCTCCGTCAAGCGTTTCCAGCACCGCCAGTTCACGAGCTCGTTCTTGGATCAGTCGAGCAATTCGGAAAATGTACTTCCCACGCTCTTTACCCGGCAGCTTTGACCATGCCTTGAAGGCTGACTTGGCCGCTTTGACCGCGCGGTCAACATCGGCTTCACTTGACTCGGTAAATTCAGTCAACGACTTTTCGGTGGCCGGGTTGACGCTGGTAAATTTTTCTTTCGATTCCGATTCAACAAACTCTCCCCCGATAAACAAACCATACTCGCTATCGATTTTGACGTGGTCAGTGCTTTCGGGGGCTGCGGCAAGTTCCCAAGAGGTTGATTCGGACATGGCTTAATTTGAGGTTCGGTTGAAAATTCTATTGATCAGAAGGCTAGATCTTATCAAATTGAGTTTGATTTTACTCGGACAGACGCACAAACTTTCTCAAAACGGCTCGAATATAATGCCAAAGTCCGTAAAACCGACGGGTCGATCCAACCCCTATTTTCGGAATGGCGAATGAAACGAGGTTGCGAGCCTTCAGAGCCGCGAGCGAACTTACATTTGCTTGTGCTGGAAAGTTGTTTTAGAATAATGTTGCCTCATACACCAATCCATTTTCCATCATTCATATTCCAATCCCACAACGAGATTTAAACCCAGATCCTTCCCACTAGAAGGGAAAGCGGGAATCCTCCACAACTAAACTTGTCAGATCATATTCTGGTACGAACTTAACATGAAATTGATTGGATACGCGTTTAATTCTGGACGCATCGACTTCCAGCGAAAAGAAAACCCATGGGCGTTTCAACGCATTGATGCCGGAATGAAGCAAAGTCAGGCCGACCGAATTCGCATGGACCCAGGCCAAGCACCAATTGAATTGCTATCAGCGGATGTCAATGGCGATCAAGTGCCTGCTTGGCTGGAACGCCTAGAGCGTGTTTTAAAAACCGCCGACTCGGTATACCTGCAATACAAGGCAGGCGTTCTACGGTTTCGCATGGCGAGCCACGATGCGGGTAAAAACCGAACGTTCGTCACCTTAGGAAATCAAGACGAATTTAACTTGTACGCAAAAGACAACTGGCAGAACTTACGTTATATGTATGCCACGCGTGGAATTGGATCAACCAGTTTTTGCTTCGATGTGCAAACGCTTATCACGCATCGAAAGGGAAATGAACAACCCGCGGAAAAAGTCGATATCCAGTCGAGAATGGATTCGGTTGTCGAAAATGCGAAACCGCGTTTGATTGTTGACGCGACTGGTTCGACCGCTTCAGTTGAACTAATCGAGTGGCGAGGGACCGTCAAAGAAGGTGAAACGGGTCGCTATACAGTCGACGGTAGTCGAATCGCTTTTTCTGTTCGCGATGTTAACCGACCGTTCACATTGCTGCACGAAAATCGAGTTGAGTTCAATTCGGACTCGTACAACTTTGGCGCCGACAAAGTTGTGCCGTTGCTTGACCGTGTGATGGATAAACGGCTGAAACAATTAGATACTGCTCCAGAGATCACCGCAGAGGAAGAAGACGGTTTTACAATCGATTAAAACTTGTTTGGTTTTGAAATTCGTTATCAGCAAGTTACCTTTTGAAACCCAATCGATTTTCAATGCCCACTCCGCTTCCCCCCAACATAAATTCTTCTACCATCGCATTGCTAGAGTCGAGTCTGGTGGACGCCCAGCGTCTGGGACTTGTTCGAGTGAGTATTGCTGGAGCGAGCGTCGTCCAGTTCGCTGCTGACAAGGTTGGCACGATGGAAGCGGGGGTTCTATTGGCCAAGGGTTGCCTCGGCGGTGACGCCGAGGTTTCGGTTGTTGATCCGGCGTCAAACCAAATTTCACTGCCTCACATCGCTGTGTCGACATCCAGTCCGCTGGTTGATTGCATCGGCTGCCAATACGCGGGATGGCCGCTCAAGGTGGATGATTACTCGGCGATGGCCAGCGGACCAATTCGCTTGCTAAGAGGATCCGAATCGGTTTTAGAACAGTACGGCTTAAGTCTATCCGAAAAACAAGCAGTGATCGTATTGGAGTCACACAAACTGCCAACCGAAACCGCTGTCGCCCACATCGCTCAACAAGCGGGTATCGCGGAACAAGACCTTTTCATTTGCATCGCTAATACTTCCAGCCTACCGGGTTCGCTCCAAGTCGTCGCTCGCAGTGTTGAAACGGCAATGCACAAACTACACGAAATCGGATTCGATCTAGAGACAGTTCAGTACGGACAAGGCACTGCTCCACTTCCGCCAATGACTGATAGCGACCTAACTGCCATGGGCTGGACCAACGATGCGATGTTGTACGGAGCAAGCGTTGAATTGACAGTCGATACGACGGACGAAGACATCGCAACGATCATCGACCAGGTGCCGTCGAGTCGTTCGGAGCAATTTGGCAAACCATTCCTTACCATTTTCAACGAAGCCGGCCGTGATTTTTACAAAATCGATCCGCTGCTGTTCGCGCCGGCGGCAATCACGATCAAAAACCAACCGTCGGGAAATTCATTTTCAGCGGGTGAATTGCATCCAGACATCTTACAAACTTCCTTCGGAGTTTGACGATGAAGCCAAACTCGGTTGAGCCGATTCATGTTGCGGTTTTGGCTGGAGAAACCAGCTGGCATTTCCAGGACCTTGCACGAGCGTCGCAGGAACTAAACCTCACTAAACAGGCCAACATTAAATTAGCCGCCGGTAGTTTTGAGCAGATCGCTGGTGGTTTGGTGTCGAATTTACCGAGCTTTAGTTGCGAACCGGGTTCATACTGGAAACCAGATGTAGTTTTTGTTCGCACAATGCCGTTTGGGACGCTAGAACAAATCGTTTTCCGCATGGACCTGTTGCAACGATTGATGCTCGCCGGAACGCCGGTGATCAACTCACCCAAAACCATCGAAGCATCGGTTGACAAGTACCTGTGCTTGGCCAAATTAGCTGCCGCTGAGATTCCAGTTCCCAATACCCAGGTAAGCCAAACACTCGATCAGGCGATCGCCGATTTCAAACTGCTCGGCGGCGATGTGGTTGTCAAACCGATCTTTGGCAGCATGGGGCGAGGAATCGAGCGGCTAACCGACCTCGACCAAGCCAAGGATTCTTTCGTTCGATTGATTCAGCAAGGATCGGTGGTTTATCAACAAGAGTTTGTTCGTAACGACGGAAGTGATTTGCGACTATTGGTAATTGATCAACAAGTCTGGTCGATGCGGCGCAAAGCGACTTCGGGTTGGATCACGAATATCAGCCAAGGCGGCCAAGGATTCGCACACGAACCAACCGAACTGGAACTCGACTTGGCTCTGCGAGCAGCCCGTGCAGTTGGCGCGAGTATTGCCGGTGTTGATTTGGTTTACGACCAAACGACGGGACAGGCAAAGGTACTGGAAGTCAACGCATCGGTCGGTTGGAAAGAAATCAGCCGAGTCCTAAACGTTGACGTTGCCAGACAGGTGTTGCGTTCGATTTTAGATACGGTCTAAGCATCCAGTTAAGATAGTTTTGTTGCAACCGTTTTCACCGTGAAACTATCGGACAAAAATTTGCAAACCAAAGCTGTGCTTGATATAGTGAAATCGCATGGTCTGCAGTCACCTAAGAATCCTGCCGCTTCGAAATTTTCATATCAATTGTTTTGTCCGAGATTGGTTTTATGACAAGCTCCGAATCACCTGTCTTTAAATTCCCCGGCGATGACCCCGAAATGGAACAAGCGGGTGTGAGGGCTCGTAAATCATTCCGTTTCTTTTGGCGTGAAATGGCTTGGGAACAGCGGCGAATTATTCCGGGGCTCCAACTGGCGACTGTCAAAGCAGCCTTCGCTGATCCGCCGGAGGTTCATGCTCAGAATCCTGGTGGTTTAGAAAAAGAACACATGTGGCTAATGGACGTTGAGTTTGACGGCCGCCAACTAGAAGGCACGTTGATTAACACACCTATTTCGCTGCAGACGTTTCATGAGGGAGATCGCGTCACAGTTGCTGGAAGGCAAATTTCTGACTGGATGTATGTTAGCGATGGCGACGTATACGGCGGATACACGGTCGACTTAATGCGATCACGGATGGGTCGTGGCGAGCGAAAACAACACGACGAGGCATGGGGGTTTGACTTCGGCGAAGTCGGGATTGTGGACCTTGTACCGCCAGAGTATATCGGCCAAGAACCTGTAAAACGGAAAGGTCGATTTTCATTTCTTGGGGGAGGCGCAAAGCCTGAGCCACAAAATCCCGCGGTTGCCGCGGCGACCGAGCATCCGATGTCAGTCAACATGCGCGAGTCACTGGAGGCCGCGCTCCAACAAGATCCTCAACAAGTTCACGGAACCGATCATCGCGGATTCAGCTATCTCCACCAATTATCGCTCGCCGGTTCTGCCGATGGAGTAGACGTCTGCCTAAAGTACGGTGCCGATCCTAAGAAACCCGCCGCCAACGGCATGACTCCCTTTGCATTGGCAAAGGTCTTTGGCTGGAAACGAGTCATGGATTGCTTGCAAAAAGCGGGTGGTAGCTGACTCGCTCGCCGCGAACTGTCGATTGAGCACGCTCGGATCAAGGCACTTGAAATTCGAGGCGTTCTTGTCCAACGCTCGATCGTTGTCACTTCGAAAGTAACAGCTTGCCAAACTTTGTTTTTTGCAAACGATAAATCGAACCGTCTTCAAGTCGGATCATCACGATAGGATCCTCGCCGTTGGTCAGGTCTTTAAACTCGACGATCGGAGGCACTCGCAAAGGAATTTTTTTCTGCGTTGGTTTTTGGTTGCGTTCATTATTTGGCCGATTCATGATCGACTTTGATTGATTTAAATTTAAAATTGATCGACGATTGGTTTGTGAAGAGGCGT
>CAZKTR010000045.1:3618-6078 GCA_964555525.1 uncultured Pirellulaceae bacterium | reverse complement strand
GACTTTGATTGATTTAAATTTAAAATTGATCGACGATTGGTTTGTGAAGAGGCGTTTCCCTTGATGGTCGATAGCATACAGGTTGCCGCCCCCAAAAAACGCGATCAAACCATCGCCGTCAACGACCGGTGTTGGAGCTGCCCGGCTAACCATAACGGTGTTCTTTTCTGGCGAACTATTGTCGCGAGCGAAAGTCCACTGCGGCTCGCCAGTTTTCACCGAAAATGCTTCGACGTTCAGTGTGTCCTTGTTCGTACCAGCGACCGAGCAAACATAAACCGAATCTCCGTAAACAACCGGTGACGATTGCCCATAGCCTGCCAGCGTTGCTTTCCACACCACGCTCTCAGGTTCCCATTTGAGCGGCAACTTGTTTTCATTGTCTAGCGACTGGCCTCCGTTTTGAAACGATCGCCAACCGGTCTGACCAATCGACAATTGTGCTGGGAGCAATAACAGCCCAACCAACAGCAATTGTATTTGCTTTGTAAATTTCACGACTTAACGCCTGCTAAATTGAAAACGAGTGAGCGACAACGATGTTGACTCTTTGGGAATCGATTAATCGTCTTTCTCTGGAGCAGCGGCTTCGAACACTTCGATATCAAAGTTGCTACCAGTTTTCATGTGCGAACCACCGACCAACGCAAATCGCTTATCTGAAATCGGCAACATCTGATGAAAGAACCGGCCGTCTTCGAGTTGATAGATCTTGCTCCAACTGGCAAGGTCGCCGTTGAGCTGATAGATGCCGCCGTCATAGGTGCTGACCAACAGATGACCGGCAATTGAAGCCGCAGAACAGCCAAAGGCTTTCATGGGGCTCGCCGTTGGAACCGTTGGGCCAGCCGACCATTTCTTGGTTTTCAAGTCGTAAAGATGAACTTCGTTCGTTGGACCGCCACCATTTTTTAAGCCGCCGACAACAACTAAGTGGTCTTTATGCTTTCGAACTGCAAGCGCTCGCGTTTTGAACGGAACGTCAATCGGCTTCCATTGGCCAGCTGGATTGCTCAAGTCATACTTCAACATCGTTGTGACCCAACGAGAATCGTTGTCACCCATTGTCCACCCACCGACCAAATAGACATGCCCGTTTACAACACACGCATCGGTCGACGAACGACCTTGCGGTAACGACGGTAGGTCCGTCCAAGTTTTAGTTGCCGGGTCGAACTGTTTAAAGTCCGATACTGAATGCAAATCGTGTTCTTCGTCTTCTTGATTTCTCGCTTCAAGACCGCCGATGCGATAAACTTTTCCGCTGTGACCGACGATCGACAAACCTTGTAAACCATGATTCTCACCAACGGTTTGCCATTGATTGTTACTACCATCGGTTGCCAAACAGAACACTTCGCGGTTTTGATAGGACTTGGCATATGAGTGAGCTTTGCCTGACTTGCCCCCTATCACAAAAATTTGATTGCCCACTACGGTGGCTCCGAAACTTGTCATCCCTTTGGGGAAGTCCTCTAAATCAGTTTCGACCGAAGTCAATTTTACCTTCGGATCAGCCATTGCAGATTCGGCTTGATCTGCAGCGCCGATTGCAGGACTAGAAACGGCCCCCGTGTCCATGACGAGCGTACAGTAATAACGCTTTTCGCTATACTTTTCGCCGTTGATTTCGCCTGCTTCTTCAACAATGTACTTGCCGCGAATCACGTAGCGACCCGCAGGAGACAACGTGGCTTGTCCACTAACATCCGTAGTCGCGTAATCGATGTCGCACTCCAATCGCTCCGCTTGGATTTCCACCCCTTCAATCGGATAGCCTTGGAAGTAAGCCACGACCTTGAGCTGGCCGCCTTCTAATGTCGGCACTAAATCAAGCGTTAATTCTTTGTTTGGTTTCGCCACGGAACCTTGCGTGACGTTGAAGTACTTTGCACTGTAGTCCAGCACCATCGTCTTGTCCCCGCGACCGAATATACCGTAAGGGACATGAACATCGACAACGTGACCGGAATTCCCCAAGGATGTTTCAAACCAGCCCAGGTCGTCTTCTATCTTCTTGTCTAGTTGAATTAAATGTCGTTTGCCATCGGTGACTTTGTAGGCCTTCATGGTTTTCAAGCCACTCAAAAACTGAGCTTGGTCAGGTTCAATGTCCTCGCCAAAAACGACTTTAAGTTGCCCATCGTCGGTATAAGCCCATACGAAGTGGGCTTGAGCGGCGCTACCAACCGCGAACAACGCCAAGAAGACAAGCATCACGAGCGCGTATTGACGTCGTGATGTTATTTGATTGGTGAACATGATTTTTCCTGCAGGGTAAATTGAATATGTTTTTGTGTTTGATTCGAAGTGATTGGTTTATTTGAACGGTCAAACATAAGAGATTGAAAGGTGGTTCAGTCAAACGTAAGGACTTCTCCACCGGCTCGAGTGATCGCGGCCGCGCCGGGCGACGTAGCTGTGATTCTCGGTGATGTCAATCAAGACGGTCGGACCGAC
>CAZKTR010000045.1:0-3518 GCA_964555525.1 uncultured Pirellulaceae bacterium | reverse complement strand
GCCGGGCGACGTAGCTGTGATTCTCGGTGATGTCAATCAAGACGGTCGGACCGACTTTTTAGATATTTCCTCATTCATTGCGTCTTTATCCACTGGAGAATATCAAGCGGAAGCGGACGTTGATGAAAATGGGTCTGTTAATTTTTTAGATATCTCACCATTCATCTCAATCCTAAGTGGATCATAAGACAACCACCGCGAGCGAGTGCGTCAGCCGGAATTTTAAAAAAAACTCACTTGCTTGCGAAGGGAGTTTGTATTTCAACCGGAAAGAAATCTGCGACCACTTGGTGGAACTCGGCAGCGGTATCGACTTTGGCGACATGAGTTCGAAAGGCTCTTGCGCCCGAACGGCCTTGCGCATAACAACAGGCGTAGCGCCGCATTAATTGAGCCCCTTTGTCTTCGCCGAAGCGATCTGCGATTAAATCAAAATGCCGCAGTAAACACTGACGCTGTTGATCAAGCGTTGGATCTGGCGGGATCGGCTGACGTGCCAGCGCTGCCTGGCATTGTGCAAACAACCACGGACGCCCCAAACAAGCCCGCGCGATCATCACGCCATCGACGTTGTAGTTTGCGAAAGCGTGAAGCACTTTTTCCGGGCTGTCCAAATCGCCATTGCCGATCAACGGAATCGTTTTCAAAAAAGGCTTGAGCTCTGAAATTTTTTCCCAGTCCGAGTGGCCGCGAAACATGTCTTCGGCGGTACGGCCATGCACGGTAAGCGCCGCCGCTCCCGCGCCTTCGACGACCTGAGCGATGTCGATCGCGTTGATTTGGTCGCGAGTGCATCCAAGCCGAATTTTGGCGGTCACCGGCGTCGGACTACAGGCTCGAACGACGTGCTCAATGATAGCCCCCATTTTTTCGGGCTCACTGAGCAAGTAGCTGCCGCTCTTGGCACGCTGAGTTACTTTCTTGACAGGGCAACCAAAGTTTATATCAACGACACTAACCTTGAAATCTTCCACCAGTCGCTTGCCGACCTTGGCCATCGTTTCTGGTTGGTTGTCCCAGATCTGAACCGCCAACGGTTTGGGCTCTTCCCGAACACCCCATAATCGCTCAGGGTGCTTGGGAGTGTTTTCGTCCAACCAAGCAAAACCGCTGGCATGAATCATCTCCGTCGCAATCAAACCCGCCCCCCCGTACTCACGGACGATTTGACGAAAGGCATAGTTCGTGAAGCCTGCCATCGGTGCTTGCAAAACCGGCGGATCGACCGTCACATTTCCGATTTGAATCGGCTTCGCTCGTGGCGCGGCAAGCATTTCAGTTGTTTCGGATCGCTTTTGCATGCGGTTATCTTAGTGTCAAAGCTGGTAATCTTGAAACAAGGCTTTTTCAATACAAGCTCGACGCGCAAGCGAGTGCACCCCAAGACTCGCAAAAATGCACTCGCTTCCACTGCGAGCTCGTATTAGCTCAACTTCAAAAATGCGCAAGCGAGTACATCCCTTAAGCCCATAAAATTGACTTTCCGCTATACTATCGTCCATGGCCAAGAAATCAGACAAACCGCAATCCGATGCCCCCCCCGAAGCGGAGAACGACGAACCGGTCGGTAGCGATACTTTCCGAAAAGCGGCCGCTGTAGTGCGCAAGTTCCCGACCTGCCCCGGCGTTTACCTGATGAAAAACGCTGCCGGGGTGGTGATCTATGTCGGCAAAGCCACCAACCTGCGATCCCGAGCAGGCAGCTACTTTTTAAAAGCCGCGTTGACCGATACTCGTACTGGCCATTGGGTCGGCGAAATTGCCGATGCTGATTTTATGGAGTGCGAAAGTGAAGTCGACGCACTATTGGTCGAATCACGTTTGATCAAAGACATTCAGCCTCAATACAACAAAGTCCTCAAGGACGATAAGACCTTCCCTTACTTGCAGATTTCAACTTACGAGGATTTTCCGCGAGTCGAAATCACGCGCGAACCAGAGTCTAGCGGCGTGAAACTGTACGGCCCTTTCCCCAGCGCGGGGGCGCTGCGCGGTGCGATTCAAGTCCTACAACGAATCTTTAAGTTTCGAACCTGTTCGTTGGACATTGACGCCGGTGATGAACGTTGGCGTTGGTACCGGCCGTGTTTGCTGGCCAGCATCAAACAATGCACGGCTCCATGCAACATGCGGATTTCTCGAGAAGCGTATCGCAAAGACATTAAACGCTTGCAGATGTTTTTGTCGGGCAAGAAGTCGAGTTTGCTAAAGGACATGAATGCGGAGATGATGGAAGCTTCGAAGGCATTGAACTTTGAAGTCGCTGCGAAACTTCGTGACGAAATCAAACTGCTAGAAACTCTGGACCAACGCGGCGATCTGGATACCCACGAGCAACCGGAAGTTTTTCACATCGACCCCAAGAAAGGCTTGGAAGGGCTCAAGCGAGTCCTCAAGCTGACCGAAACTCCACGCTCAATCGAAGGCGTCGATATTGCTCATCTGGGCGGTGGCCAAACGGTGGCGAGCCTAGTGAAGTTCATTGATGGTTTGCCTTTCAAACCTGGCTACCGACGCTTCAAGATTAAGAACGTCAAAGGCATTGACGATTTTAAGAGCATTCACGAAGTGGTTTCGCGTCGGTACCAAAGACTAACCGACGAGAACGATACCTTTCCGGACATTCTGTTGATCGATGGTGGTAAAGGACAATTGAGCAGCGCCGTGGCGGCATTCGAAGCGTTGGGGATCGACCCTCCGGTATTGATTTCGCTGGCCAAAAAAGAGGAAGAGATTTTCCGGCCGGGGGAATCGGAGTCGATCAAACTAAGCCGTCATGCTTTTTCGTTGCGGCTACTACAGTGCGTGCGAGACGAGGCCCACCGGTTTGCGCAGCACTACCATCATATCCTCCGCGATAAATCGCAGTTTGAATGACGCCTTAGTAAAAACGGTGCTGTGCACCAAAAAATAAACGCGTAAATCAAACACCAGTCGAAATTTCGGATCATAAACAATTGGGATTTCCACTCCCTAGCGTCAATCATAAATGAACTTAAAGGAAATTTCACGTCCTTTAATCGCTGATTCAAGTTCCTTCCTCTACCATAAATTGGCTATTAGGGAAATTAAGACTGCTTAAATTTCATAATTATGATACAATCGACTGTGATACAAAATCGTGTTTTTATGTTACCCAAGGAGTCCTTCATGAACTTTTCAAGAACTGTTTCCCGCGCGTCGAAAATTGCGAGTTGTGCAATTGCGATGACTGCATTTGCTGTGTCCAGCGTCGACGCGCAGGTCACAATTATCAATGACAGTTTCGCCGACGGTATCACCAATAACGGGCCTGAGCAAATCGGCTTTAACGTAACCAGTGAAAATGAAGCGCTTGACCTTGATCAAGCGGGGGGACCGTTGGATTTTGCGACTGGTGGTATTGGCCGAACCATCCATGGGCTATTTCCTGTTCAAACGCTCGCCGAATTTGGTGACGTTTTGACAGTAACTTTTGAATTCACGACACCAGACACAATTGCTTTTGATGAAAACGATGCTGGAATTGCTGGGCCCAG
>CAZKTR010000044.1:0-14764 GCA_964555525.1 uncultured Pirellulaceae bacterium | reverse complement strand
CGCGATGCCGCTGCAAGATTCTCGAGCTAGACCTTGATGGTTGATCGAGAAATAGAAGTTGGTTTGATGGTCGCGGTCTAGGTCCAGTACAATTGTAACGTGGTCCGTGCCATCGATTTGTGCGTCGCGTTTGCGTTTTCCAAGTGATGGTTTGTAGGTCAATTTAGCGAACTTTTCACAAGCGATCGCGATGTATAAGTGTTCTGCGTCACGACAAAATTGAACTTGAGCCTGTGGCTGGCGTTTGTTTTCGTCAGAAGTAATCAAAACGGGTGTTGCTGGTGCCGATCGCCAACAAATCTCGCTCAACCGACCGTCCAAGTTCGGCCGGTCTTGGATCTCAAGGCAATTTGATTGAGCTGGTAGTGGGAATTGGGGAACGGCCTTGATTTCGCCATCTAGTAGTGCCAGTTCGAAATTGACTTTTTCGGCAATGCTCTCACGTAACTTGCCTCGTCCAGCGAGGAGCTTTTGGTATCGATTTGGCAGGGAGCCGACCGCGTTTGGACGGACTTCGTTTAGTTGGCGGGCGAGTTGGACTTCAAGCCATTGGCAGTAGGGGCCCGCAGCGAAATCCGGGTCGCGTTGCCCGATGGACGATAGTAGCCGAGCCGACCGCTGGAGCCGCTGGAGATAAAACTCCGGCCGGTCGCTCGGTAAAACAAGCGTTTCCGTTTCAATGTCTTCGGTGGCACTGGCTTGGGCAATGGTTGGTTTGTCGGTTTCGGGCGGTGAGTTGTTTGAGTCGGCTTCCTCGGCTTTTTGACGCACGGCTGGCTGGAGTGGTTTCCAAGTTAGCGTTGTAACACCCGCTTCAACTTTCTTTTCTGGCCCAGTTGCATATCGCTGCGAGTTTTTCACTGATTGCGATGGTGAACCGTCTGCTTTTAGCGATCCCCATGCAACCTGTTGATCAAATGCAAGCTTACCCAATTCGATGCTCGAATATTGTTTGGCCAGCCAAGTGGTAACCGCAATTGTGTACGGACTATTAGGGAATCTTGTGATCAATAACTCAGCCGCTTGCTCTGCCAATTCGGGTTGGCCTTGGGTTTGGTACTGTTCGACCAGTCGTATTAGCCAGTTACCACCGTTGTGTACGTCAACCTCCAACGAGTTTAAAAATCGTTGCAGTTGTTGACGCCAAACGATCAGGTCTTGTGGGGTATTGATTTTGAAGTTGGCAAATTCTTCTAACGTCTTGGCACTTTGATTTGCGAAGCGGATATCCGCCAAATTGCTTTGTTGTAGTGACTTGCCCAATCGACTGGGCAACAGGTGTGAGGGAAGGCCTGTCAACAGATCGGTAGATTTCCCAACGGTTCGTCCAGTAGGCTCAATGACTCGGTAGCGATTGGGCGTTAGATCAATCGTCGGTTTGCCTAATAGTGATCTGCTAAAGGCGACTTGGTCTTGCAGTAGCTGACCAGACTGGATCAGCATTCGTTTAGGGTTGATTTGGATTGGACCGATGGGATCTTGAACAACGAAACGGCTGACTCGATGTGTGGTTAGGCCTAGTGCGGCGTGGTCCGGATAGGCATTGGGGTCGGCGGCGAGTTTGATTGCGAGACTGATTTGTTGGAACGAATCAGTGATGTTTTCAGAGAATGTTTGAGGTGCTTGGCTGACAACCACCGCTGGTTTGAGCGTGCGGATGTCGCGGACCAGCTTTGCGATCACGGCTTCGGGAGCCGCGGGAGCACTTGTTTGAATCAATTTGTGGTAGCAGCTACCCAATCGACTGGCCGCTTGTCGAGCCGATTCGAATGCTGTGTTGGTATCTTGGAGGACCACGACTCCACAGTTACGGTTGTTGTCCAATGAGTAACGGGCGAGAAGTTCGACGGGAATTTGATTGGCCCGCGGCGACACGATCAACATTGCTAGGTTGCGGGTGTTGCCGCGTTGGCGGTTCCAAGTTTTGCCGCCGTCGGTAGTTTTTAGGACGACGCCAAAATCTCCAACGGCCCAGCCTGTTTGGTTGTCTAAGAAAAACAAGCGGTTGAGTTTGGTTCGCACGGGCGTGCTGGAAGTCGAAAGTTGATTTGATTTTAGATCGAGTGTCGTGATCGTCGATCCTGGGAAGCCAGCGATAATGACTTTTTGATCGACGACGGCAATGGTTTCCCAATCGAAGTTGGCCAGTTGCGGATGAGTTGTTTCGATTGGCTTGCGGAGCCACGATAGGCCACCGTTGTTGGTCGTGAACAGGCTGCCTTGATCGCCGACGGCGACGCCTTGGTTGTCGTCGATCATTTTGACGCAGCGAAAGTTTCTTGTTTTTGCCGCTTTATCACCGAGTAAAACGGCAGCTTCGTACCGGCCGTCGGCGTATCGGCCGAGCTTTCGGCGGTCGTTGATTAAGACAAAATGTTGATTGGTTTGGTCGCCATCCAACCACGCGGCATCCGTTTCACGCGAGATTGCGGACCAAGAATTGCCCGCATCGCTGGTTTTAAAAATGCCGCCTGTGAATACGTTGCCAGAATCTCCGAAGGCGGTTCCATTTCTCGGCGAGGAAAAATTGATCTTGCGCAATCGCGGGATGGCTAAGTTTGGGCTGGGCTCCCAAGTGATCCCGCCGTTTCGAGTTCGTAAAATGACGGCTTGGGTTCGGTTGATGTAGGGCAGTTGATAGCCGCCAGTCGCCCAGCCTTGATTCGCGTCGATGAAGTGCAACGAGTTCAAACGACAAGTGATGGGCGATGTTGACGTTTGGCGACCCGTGACGCCGGTCGAGTTAGTGAGCTTTCGGCTTTCAAGGTTGCGAAATTTTTGTTGTAGTTGAACGGTGTCTTTACGAAATGAATTGATGCTGGCTTGGGTATTCCAAGTGTTTCCGCCATCGCGAGTTCGCAAGGTAACCCCCGATTCGCCAACGGCCCAACCAAGATTCTGGTCGACAAAGAATACATCGGTTAGCTCGGCGTCGGCTTGCCAAGCCTTTGGTAGTGGTTCTCGAGCGACTGGATCGTCACCGCTGGCGGAAGTAGAGATGCCAGCAGCCAGTAGGAAGCAGGTGATTGACACAAAAACGAAGATCGACCGAGGCCATGAAGCATGGGAAGGCGACTCGAAAATTTGGGCGAGCGATAAAATGGAGCGACTCATCCTTGAACCGAAGCTTTGTAATCCACACGCTCCCAGCGAGTTGCACTTGGTAAGGGTGGATTCTTTCTGACGAATAGATTGACTGATTTATGCAGAAGTCAATTCTAAGCTTCCGGCTACGTGTTCCCTAGGCCATCGTTTAGGGTACCTAGAACGCTAGCACTAATAGCCAAGAATCACGAACGTATCTGACCGCGTAAGCATGGCAGTTGGATCCATTGTTCAGTCACTCGTGCTTCGATCACCTAGTGGTTCGTCAAAGTTGAATTGACTAATTTCAATCTACTTTGCTTGCGAAAATTACGGCTCGAACTGAATTTCGAGCTAGTCAACTCAGGTCGGTTGAACCACTAGGTTTGAGTAATCCTTACATTGGCCTTTGCAAAATTTACATTGTTGATCTTTGTGCTAGCCAACCCATGTCGGTCGTGCCGTTCAAGATGAGCTACAAGCATCGAAATTTAATGTTGGCATGCCATCTGCTTACAGCAAACAACAACAAACGAAGGATCGTTTGTGAACACCTATTTTGAACAACCCAAACATTTTTAGTTTTGTCAGGGAAGACGAGTCATGAATTCAACTACCATTAAACCAGTGATTTTTTTTATCGCTGCTGTTGTCGCTCTTGGTGCATCAGTGGTGTCTGCTCAGGAAACGGGCCGAGTAGCGATTTTGGACGTCGCAAAAGTGTTCAAAGACAACACTTCCTTCGGTGATAAAATGGCTGCACTGAAGGCTGAAGCCGAGCGGTTAAAAGGTCAGGTCACGGCTGAACAAGATCGTATCAAAGTGGAAGTCATGAAATTGCGCGACTTGAAACCAGGCCCGGAACGCAATAAAAGGGAAGCCGATCTCGAGCAACAGCACACTCACCTTCGCACCACGACTCGGCAAGCAGAATCTGAACTTCTTAGCCAAGAAGCACGGGTGTATTTCGATACCTACCGTGAGATGCAAGCGGTTGTCGAGGCCATTGCCCAAGCGAACGGTTTGTCGTTAGTGCTACGGTTTGACAGTGAGGATATCGATCCAAACAATCAACAATCAGTCAAGAAAGGTCTTAACCGATCCTTGGTTTTCCACCGTAAGCTCGATTTGACACCGCTGGTATCACAGCAACTTAACGCGCGTATGGCAGCTGCGCCAGCAAAGGTGCGATAAGGATCGTTTGTTAACACCTATTTAAAACAACCCAAACATTTTCAGTTCTGTCAGGGAAGACAAGTCATGAATTCAACTACCATTAAACCAGTAATTTTTGTTATCGCAGTTGTAGTAGTCGCTTTTGGTGCATCCGTTGTATCTGCCCAAGATACGGGCTCGTCAAAGGCAAATGGGCACGTAGCGATTTTGGACGTCGCTAAAGTGTTCAGAGAAAACCGTTCATTCGTGCAAGGTCCGCTGAAGATTGACGCTATGAAGGCGGAAGCCAATCAGCTCAAGAAACAGATCCTTGCTGAACAAGACCGTCTTAAAGCGGAAGCCATGAAGTTGCGCGAGATCAAAGCCAGCCCGAACCGCAATCAAATGACAGCCGATCTCAAGCAACGACATACTTGGCACTCAACGATCAAGTCTTGCTGGGTATCGATTTTGAAGCTGGCAAATTCTTTTAATGTCTTTGCACTTTGATTCGCGCAGCGAATTTGCGTTAAATTGCTTTATCGCAGCGACTTGCCTAATCGACCGGGTACGTAGAACGCTAGCATCGCCAGCGTCTCAATGAAAAATTCCAGAACCTGTGTTGATCGGGTTTCCAGTAATCCTTACAACGGCTTTTGAAAATTTTACATTGTTGATGTTTGTGCCAGCCAACCCATTGAGTCGCGTCGTTCTTTTTGCAGAGTGATAAAGCCAATCATAAGTGGTTCGATTGATTTTGCAGAGAAGTCGGGCTGAACTTCAAGCGTCGAATTTTGTTGTTGGCATACTATCTGCTTACGACAACTGACAACAAACGATGGATCGTTTGTTAATACATATTTAAAACAACCCAAACATTTTCAAAGATGTTCCGTCAGGGAGGACGAGTCGTGAAATCGACCATCATTAAACCAGTAATTTTTGTTGTCGCCGCTGTAGTTGCTCTTAGTGCTTCAGTTGCATCTGCCCAACAAACGGGCCGAGTAGCGATTTTGGATGTCGCTAGAGTGTTTAAAGAAAACGCTTCGTTTGACGCCAAAGTAAAAGCAATCAAAACCGAAGCCGATCAGCTAAAGGTTCAGATCACTGCTGAACAAGATCGTATCAAAGCGGAAGTCCTGAAGTTGCGCGGGATGGAAGCTGGTCCAAAGCGCAATCAAATGGAAGCGGACCTCGAGCAACAACATACTCATCTTCGCACTACCACTCGCCAAGCAGAATCTGAACTTCTCAACCGGGAAGCTCGCGTGTATTTCGATACCTACCGTGAGATGCAAGCGGTTGTCGAGGCCATTGCTCAAGCGAACGGTTTGTCATTGGTGCTACGCTTCGACAGTGAGAGCGTCGATCCAAACAATCGAAACGAAGTCATTAAAGGTGTTAACCGAGCCGTGGTTTTCCACCGAGAGCTCGATTTGACAAAGTTGGTTTCAGAGCAACTGAACGCTCGTATGGCAGCGGCTCCAGCGAAGGTGCGATAACCTGTTTCGACTGGGCCAGTTGTCCAAGTCGATGTGCAAAACCTGACACTTCTGAAATCTGATTTCAGCTTTTCCTGATAAAAGCGGTTTGAGCAATCAAGCTGCTTTTTTTTAATGAACCGAGGGCAAGTGGAAGTGCAAAAAACCCAAAATCCCTTGGGAATTTTCCGTTTTCCCTGCAAAATTCCTGTGCTAAAATAGTTGCCCACATTTGTGTGGACTGTATAAGATTGAAACTCAACCGTAAACATTTTTCATTCGGAGATCATTATGACACGCTTTGTTTGGAACTTTTTAATAGTGACGACCCTTTTTGTTTTTGCCAACAGTCAACTTTGTCTTGCTCAAGTCGAGATCGTAGATGGTGACGGCAAACAAGTTGATAAGAACGACATCCCTGGTGAAGTGGTCCAACAACGACCAGCAACAGGCGAATTACCGCAGGACAATCCGCAGATCTTTGGTGGCGGTAATGGCAGTAGCATTATTATTCGTAAGTCGTTTAGTAGCGTTGATGAAAACGGCGAGCGTAAAACAGAAAGTAGCGGTAAAGCGATTGTGATCGGCCCTGATGGACAGCGGCAGGAGTTTGATCTGGGTGATGATCAAAACATGAAAATCGAAATCCCAGGCTTTGGTGATATGTTGCAGATTCCTGGCATGGATGTGGATGCTGAACCTGAAACGGTCGCGTTTACGCTTGGCTGTCGATACGGTTCCATTCATCCGGCAGTTGCCAGTCAGCTGGGTTTAGAGTCAGGATTGATGGTGACTCAAGTGCCACAGGATTCGGCGGCTGCGAAGGCGGGAGTTCAAAAGCATGACATCTTGTTGTTCGCCGACGACAAACAGGTGATCAGTGAAAAAGACTTGAACGCAGCCGTTGAAGCTGCTGGTAAAGCCAAAGCCAGTGTTTCACTAACGCTGATTCGCAGTGGCAAAGAAATTACCGTAGCCGTTACGCCGGAGCAGCGCAAGGCAACGGCATTCAATGATGTCCGAGGTTTTCCTGATGGCTGGAACCTTGATTTGCCAGAGGACGATATGTTTCAGTTTCATCAAGGGATGGAGCAACGAATGAGGCGACAAATGGAACAAATGCGAAATCGGATGCGTTTGTTCGAAGACCGAATCCGAAACGGTATGTAAGTCACTCCGGCGGAGCGGCCATACAGTCTCAAAAGGTGACATGTCGCGCGATCCGGTATAGGTAAGATAACCGACTTATTCAGCTTTCGTTTTTAGCGAACGCGTTTGCGATTCCATCATCGTCGATCTCGACCGAGATCAGTTGCGGGTTTCAGCAGACCGGGCAGTCTTGAACGAACTGCTGATACGCTCCTTGGCTAAGATCGACGTCAATCGAAAATTCTTCTCCGCAGTGATCGCAAACGCATTGCGATCCGTCTGCGGAGTCGTTGGCTTCATCGAATTCAAAATCGGATTCGTCGATATACATTTGCTCGTCTAGATCTTCTCAAGTGTTGCCACGAGGTACTTCCAGAACTTTTGTGTGCTGGAGATCGAAGCTCTTTCGTCTGGGGAGTGAGCCCCGCGGATGGTGGGGCCAAAGCTGATCATTTGCATGTCAGGGTAGTTCTTTCCCAACAAACCACATTCGAGTCCTGCATGGCAGGCGGCGACATTAGGTTGATCATCGAACATTTCTTCGTACAAGGTCTTCATTAACTGCACGATTTCTGAATCTGGTTTCGGCTCCCAACCAGGGTAGTCGCCGTCGATTTCCACCGAAGCTCCAGTGGTTTTTAAAATCGCGGCGATCGATCGAGCCAGTTGTTGTCGCTCAGTGTTGACGCTGCTGCGAGTCAAGCAATCAATGGTGAACTGTCCGTCGGCCACGAGTACTCGAGCCAAGTTGTTAGAGGTTTGAACCAAATCCGAAATGCTGGGGCTCATCCGTTGGATACCGCTAACGATACCAAACAGAGCTGCGATCAAGCTGGCTTGTAGCGAATCGGGAATCGCGGTCGTTGACGATTCGACGGGCTGGCAAACAATCTCCAAGTTTGGATCGGTGACCTGGTTTTCTGCGACGATGTTTTTCACTTCGGTTTTGAACCACGCTTGGTCAGGCACCGAGGCTCCGTCGGGAATTCCAATCGTAGCGACGGATTCTCGCGGGATAGCGTTTCGTAAACCACCGCCGTCGATCGACACCACACGGGCTTGATTGTTTTCAGACGCTAGCGACAATAAGCGATTCATGATTTTATTCGCGTTGCCGCGTCCACGATGAATATCAATGCCAGAGTGACCGCCGGCCAAGCCGCTAACGGTGATTTGAAAGCACTGACAAGAATCGGGTAAGGCGTCGGGCGCGTATGATCCGGTGGCCACGATATCCACGCCGCCCGCACAACCGATGGTGAGTTCGTCGTCTTCTTCGGTGTCCAAGTTCAGCATAATTTGGCCGGTCAAATGACCTGCTTGTAGTTCTTTGGCACCTGTCATGCCGGTTTCTTCGTCGATCGTGAACAACGCTTCGATGGGAGGATGTTCGATGTCGGTTGAAGTTAACACGGACATGATGGCGGCCACGCCCAGACCGTTGTCGGCGCCGAGTGTCGTGCCGTTGGCTTTGACCCAGTCACCATCGATAAGCATTTGAATGCCTTGTGAATCAAAATCGAATTCGGTATCGGCATTTTTTTGATGCACCATGTCCAGATGCGACTGCAAGACGACGGTCTTGGATTGCTCTTTACCAGCAGTGGCTGGTTTGCGAATGATGACGTTACCAGCTTGGTCCACGCTGGTCTCTAGGTTGAGCGATTCACCAAACGACTTGATGAATTCGATGACACGCTCTTCTTTTTTTGAAGGGCGAGGAACGGCGTTGAGGTCACAGAAGTGATTCCAGAGGTTGGTTGGGTCGAGTTTTCGAATTGAAGCGTTGCTATCGGCTGACATGGTACCAAAAATTGAAAGGGGAAATGCGGTGTTCTAACGGATCAAATCCATTAGGGGGCCGCAGGGAAACGCAATATGTTAACCGTTGGATTGCGAAAGAAGAAATGCAAATGGTGCGAATTTTTTTTTCGGCCGCCTGAGTCGCAGACTTCGGGCGAAATGCTAGGGTTCCTGAACTCTGGCCGCTACAGCCTATTGTTTAGGCTGCATTTCCGTGTCGCCACCATTGCTTGTGGAAGCCTGGGCAAGGAGTTGGTCGACATCTCGTTGGCTGCAAAACATGAGCAATAACAGCAACGAGGCTAGAATTAGCATCGCAGTCCAAATAACAGGGTGGACATTTTCCAAAAATGGCTTAGGTGGTTGCGATCGATTGTTCACCTTTGAAATGTCTTGCCACCCGTCAGCGGTATAGCGCCATACTATTTTATCCAGAGTAAAGGCGGCGTTTAAGTTTCCGTAGCTCAAGTTTCCATGTGGGTTTGAGGTAAACTCAAAGGGTGCTTTTGTGATGGGCGAGCCGGTTATTGCGATCAGGTCTTGAGCCGGGGCAGGCTGATCAACGTCTGGGTGTTTGATGGCGGGTTGGTGAGTTTCACTGGGGGAAGAATTGTTTGTTGGAAGGTTCGTGGCGTCAAACCACAGAAACGCTGCCGATAGAAATACGATGATCGCCAACGTACCCAAGGCGAGACAAAACATTTCGGTGTCGTTCTTCTTTAAGAAAGTCGAATTGGTGGTCGAGGCTTGCATTGAGAATTTCAAACAGGGCAAAAGTTGGATGGTCTTGCAGGACCAGAATGCAAACTTGGTGCCGAGGGAAGATCAGCACTGCCCAGTTCGAGTCAGTTGGCGGGCCGAGCAGCTGCTTTTGCTCGATTTCTAGGGAGAATTTGAAGTGAACGGACGGGTGGTGGCGGCTGCGATTCGCAACAGCAAGGGCGAGAATGTTGCCAAGAGACCACGCTGAGGGATGCGTTTTTGCAACATGTAGTGAAAAATGAACATGCGTTTTACGCGGTTCAAATTAACACTTCGATTTATGGGTTTCCAAAGACGGCGATAACTGCCTGTTGCGGAAGTTTAGGGCTTTGCATTCAGCTGGTTTCGGATTGAAATACTTGGTCTTGGCTTACCTTTTTCCATGTAAATCATATGCCCGAGCGCGAACTGACCTTTGAACATGTTGATGACTCGCCGCCGATCAAAAACTTGATCGGCGCGTCGAAGTTGATGAGACGTGTTTTTCAAATGACTCGGTTGTATGCAAAAAGTGCTGCGTCGGTTTTGATTTTGGGCGAAACTGGAACGGGAAAAGAGTTGATTGCTAAGGCGTTGCATAGTTTGAGCGATCGCAAAGACGGGCCGTTCGTCAAGTTTAATTGTGGGGCCTTGACCGAAACGCTGTTGGAGAGCGAACTCTTCGGCCATGTGAAAGGCTCGTTTACCGACGCATTCCAAGACCGGGCCGGTCGTTTTGAAGCGGCCGATGGCGGCACGATTTTTTTGGACGAAGTCAATTCGATGTCGTCCACGTTGCAGGTCAAGTTACTGCGGGTGCTACAGGAACAAGAGTTTGAGCGAGTTGGTGATTCGGAAACCATTCAAGTCGACGTGCGAGTGATCGCGGCCAGCAACTGTGATTTGAGCCAAGAAGTGCTCGACAATCGATTTCGCGAAGACTTGTACTGGCGACTAAATGTGTTGCCCATCCATTTGCCACCTCTTCGCCGCCGGCCAGAGGACATTGAGGAGTTGGTTCGGCATTTTCTCAAGTACTACTCACGAGTCAACAATAAGAGTGTGACCAAGATCCACCCCGAAGCGATGAAAACGTTGACCAGCTATCCGTTCCCGGGCAACGTTCGAGAGTTGCAGAACTATATCGAACGCGCGATCGTGCTGGCTCATAGTGACGAGTTAACCAATGCGTTGCTGCCAAAAACGGTCGTCGGCGACGTGCAAGATGCTCAGGCGGCGGTGTTTCGGCCGACCGATGATGAAGCTTTAGTTCGCGAATTCGTTTATAGCCAGGTCAGCAAGGCGGATTCTGAAGAAACCGAAATGTACAAACGAATTGTTGACCCAGTTGAAAAAGAGATGCTGATCCAAGTGTTGGATAGCTGTAATCATACGCAGACCAAAGCCGCCAAAAAGCTTGGAATCAACCGAAACACGCTGTACCAAAAGCTGGTTAAATACGGACTGGCCAAATCAAAGAACGAAACTTAGTTCGTGCGTTGGCGAATTGGCAAGATTGAGCTGATGGTAAATGAAAATCAGCAAGCGTTTGAAAAACGGTTTGTCAGCCGTAGAATCGATCACAGCACTTTAAACAAAACGATACTTAGCAACGGCGTCCATTGTGGAATGGTTGAATAAAATCTCGGTCACCTGTTTTGCCGCCAGTTATCTGGTCGTGTTTGGGGTCGAGGTGTCGCGTTTGTTTTGGAACGCTAAGCTTCGCCCGATCGTGAGAATCGGCTTCACGATCGCGGGCTTGTTCGCTCACACGGCTTACATGATCTATCAAGGCAAGCTAGAGATCGATCAATCGGGGATCTGGCTGAGCAACTGGACGGCTTGGTGCTATGCGGCGGCTTGGTTGTTGGCAGTGGCCTACCTATGGTTTTCGATTCGCAAGTCCCGTTCGGTGGTGGGGTTGTTCGTGATGCCGTTGGTGTTGCTGTTGGTGCTGGTCGGGATCGTGATGGGAGATCAGAACTCGTTTACCGTTAGCGAAGCCAAGACCGGCTGGAATTGGGTTCACGGTCTGTCGTTGATGTTTGCCACCGCCAGTGTTGGGTTGGGATTTATGTTTGGTGTAATCTACCTGGTCCAAGCTAAACGTCTGGAGCAAAAGAAAGTGCAATCGGACCGGTTTCGTCTGCCGTCGCTGGAATGGCTACACCGCTGCGGAGAACGCTCATTAATCGCGTCGACCGTCCTGATGGGGCTGGGCTTCGTTTCAGGAATCACGATTAACATGTTGCGACAGAATGAATTAGAAGGGCCGCTGATCGCATGGAGCAGTCCGGTGATTTGGTCGTCGGCAGTTCTGTTTATTTGGTTGTTGGTAGTCGTCGGGATCAACTTTTTGTATAAGCCCGCTCAGCAAGGTCGTAAGGTTGCTTATTTAATGGTCAGTAGCTTTTTGTTCTTGCTGCTTGAGCTGGTGCTGGTTTGGGGGGTTGGGCACGCCACCGGGACTGGGCACGCCGCCAGTGAAGGCCATGCCGCCGTTCAAGCAGTGACCGTTCATGCGCACGCTTCGTCGCTTCCGATACCATCGGGAGGCCAGCAATGAATTTACAAGTAGTCGGTTGTAGTCACAATTTAGCCAACGTCGAAATTCGAGAACGTTTGGCGTTTCCGGAATCGAAGGTACCGGTGTTTTTGAAGTCGTTTTACGATCACTTCCCAGAAGCTGAAGCGGTTTTGTTGTCGACTTGCAATCGTACGGAGTTCTATGCCGCGTCTAAAGACAAAGCAGCGTTGCCAAGCTCCACTCAGATGGTTCAGCTGTTGGCTGACCAGTCAGGCGTTGGCAGCTCGGAGATTGAAGACCAGCTGTTTACGTACTTGGATCAAGATGCCATCAAACATTTGTTTTCGGTCACCGCCAGCATGGACAGCATGGTTGTCGGCGAGACGCAAATCCTTTCGCAGGTCAAACGAGCCTATGAGATTGCGACTCAATCACATGGTTCGATTTCAACGATTCACAAGGTTTTTCAAAACGCGATTCGAGTTGCCAAGCGGATTAGCAACGAAACCGAATTGCACAGCAACCGGGTTAGCGTGCCAAGTGTTGCGATTTGTGATCTAGCCAAGCAGATCTTTGAGACGCTCAAAGGCAAACGTGTATTGATCATCGGTGCTGGCGAAATGGCAGAAGAAACGCTCAACTACATTCGCGACGAGGGCTGCCGAGATATCGTGATCGTCAATCGCACCGAGAGTAAAGCCCGGGAATTGGCCGAGAAGTTTGACGGTGCGGTTAGAAGTTTTGATCAGCTTAGCGAAGAACTGGTACGAGCGGATTTGGTGGTCGGCACCACTGGAGCTCAGCAACCCGTTGTCACGGCGGAGATGTATGCGTCGATAGAGAAACAGCGGCGAAAAGCGTCTTTGTTTGTATTGGATTTGGCGGTGCCGCGAGACTTTGATAGCCAGATCGCCGATTGTAAAAACGTTTACTTGTATACGTTGGATGATTTACAACGCGAGTGCGATCGCAACCGACGAGGGCGAGAAAGTCATTTTCCGATGGCTCAGAAGATCATCGAGCAGGAAACGGGATTGTTTTTCGATGATGCGGTGCGGCGAGAGGGCGGAGCGACGATCGCACAGTTGAAGCAGCAAGCCCACGAAGCCAAGGAAATTGAATTGCAGCGGCTCAAAAATCGTTTGGAGGGGATTTCGCCTGAACAGATGGAGCAGATCGAAGTCGCGTTCCATCGGTTGACGAACAAGATTTTGCACCCGCCATTGAAGTCGTTGCAGGCGGACGTCACCAGCGACAAGCATGGCGGCATGATCGACGCGTTGAAGAAGTTGTTTCAGTTGGGTGACTAGGCTTGTAGCTGGGCTCGCCAGAGTTCAGGTGTACTGGTAGTTCGCCCGAAGTCTGGCGACATCGGCTACATAACTGGGCAACAGCCACGCCTCTGGCCTGTTTTGCGCGTAAGATAGGCCGGAGGCAACTGTCGCCACCTTCGAGTCGCCATCTCCGACTACGAACCCGGAGCAGTCAAGAGGTTGATAAACGGAGCGATGTCCAAGAAATTCACCACACCATTTTCATCAATGTCAGCTTCATCTAAAACCTCGCCAGATGAAAGAGCCGAAATAAACGGGCTGATGTCTAGAAAATTCACTTCGCCATCGCGGTTTACATCGCCCAAGAGCAAATCATCCGCGAGATTTCCAACGATTTCGAAGTTGTCGATTTCCATTTCGTCGTTTCCGGTCTCTCCGTCAAAGTCGTTGATGATGATTTCGACTTGTGATGCGTTGTCCAAAGCTGGTCCAAGCGAGACGTAACCCGTTTCGCCAAATTGGTTTTCTGGATCAACCGGTTCATAGTCAAAGAACTCGATACCGATATTGTTTAGTTCGTCGGGGCGAAACCAAGTTCCGTTTGGGCCCGTGGTGCGAATGAAAACGTCGAACTGAGTTGGCAGAGTGTCTTCAATTTCTGCGGTAGGATCATTTGGATCTGGTTGCCCAGGTGTGCCTTCAATATCAAATCGGAACTGCAAGTCTTGGAAGCCGGTGGCGTCGAAGGTCAGGTAAATGAGTGCATCGTTTCCGAAATCATCTTCTGCTGCCGGATTATTGCCTCTCATCACGTTGAATATCGTTTGTCCGTTGATGTCAAAATCGACTCCGCCCCCGCGAAGGTCGTCCCACTTAACGGCTCGTGACGGTCCGACAGTGATTCCACTGACGGGCGACGTGTAAGACACGAATCCGCTGCCGCCATTGTTATCGAGATTGCCCGCATTTCCTAAGAAGGCTACGAAGTTGGCATTGTTGCTGACGGTGTTGTCAACACCGAACTCACTGGCAGGAAAGTCCTGTTGGTTGGGGCCATCGCCGCCGTCGGAAAAATCAAAATCGGTTCCAAAATCCCAGAACGCGATTACATCTGTTTGCGCGTTGGCTTGGGGGCATAAGAAACAAGTCGCCGCTAACAGGGCAGGGATGAACAACAGCTGAGTAAATTTCATGACGTGGGCTTAATTCTCAAGGGGTTAGAAAAGCGGTGATACCGCATCGAACGCATTTGGTTATATCGAAACTCCCTCGCTGAATTCAATTCGTACACCTACGATCACAGTTGAATTCATGGAAACAACATAATTGGGGAGAGCTTTACCTCGGAGTTCAAGGGGTATTGTTTTCAATGTGAAGTTTCCTTAATTGGAGTAGGCCAGCAGCGCATGAAAAAACGTCCGACTAAACTATTAGTCGGACGTTTTGATTTTCTAGTTGTGCGAATCACCAAGGGTGATTTTTAGCGAGGTCGATTGACCTAGCCAGCGATGTCGCCGATTTGCACTTTGACGTACTTTTGGCGATGGCCA